>NZ_QOAY01000018.1:438-10865 GCF_003314775.1 Microbacterium sp. H6
CACGGTTTCCCCGTTCCGATGGGGACGCGGTGCGGCCGAGGCGTCGAGTCGCGCGAACGGCTCGATGTCGGCCTGAGCTGGTGCCGTGTGCGCGATGCGAACCGCGGCGCCGGCCGTGCTAAACTGACTCTTTGTCTGCGCACACTCCTGTGCGCAGTTCGCATGCTTCCCCTTCTGCGGCCGAGAGATCGGCGGGTCGTGGTCGTGTGCAGACAAGGGATCTTGGGTGGGGCCGTCCGGCCTCACGGTATAAAAGGAGTCACATCATGGCAGCAGTGTGCCAGGTGACCGGAGCTGTTCCCGGCTTCGGACACAATGTCTCGCACTCGCACCGCCGGACGAAGCGCCGCTTCGACCCGAACGTGCAGAAGAAGACGTATTTCGTTCCCTCGCTCGGTCGTAAGATCACGCTCAACGTGTCCGCCAAGGGCATCAAGGTGATCGACGTCCGCGGCATCGAGAACGTGGTCAAGGACCTCCAGGCGAAGGGTGTGAAGCTCTAATGGCCAAGAAGGCTCAGGACGTCCGTCCGATCATCAAGCTGCGTTCGACGGCAGGTACGGGTTACACGTACGTGACGAAGAAGAACCGCCGCAACACCCCCGACCGCCTCGTGCTCAAGAAGTACGACCCGGTCATCCGTCAGCACGTCGAATTCCGAGAGGAGCGTTGATCAATGGCTAAGAAGAGCAAGATCGCTCGCAACGAGCAGCGCAAGGTCATCGTCGAGCGTTACGCCGAGCGTCGCGCCGAGCTGAAGAAGACCCTGATCGACCCGAACGCCACCGACGAGGCCCGCGAGGCCGCACGCGTCGGCCTGCAGAAGCTGCCGCGCAACGCGTCGCCGGCTCGCGTGCGTTCGCGCGACGTCATCGACGGCCGCCCCCGCGGTGTCCTCACGAAGTTCGGCATCTCGCGTGTCCGCTTCCGTGACATGGCACACCGTGGCGAGCTGCCCGGTGTCACCAAGTCGAGCTGGTAAGTCTCAGCAGACAGTCGATAGGGGCGAGGATCTTCGGATCCTCGCCCCTTTCGCGTCCCTGCACCGCGAGCCGGGTCAGGTGATCACGCCGGATCAGGCCGTTTCCTGGACCTGCTCTCCCGCCCGCCGAGGCCCCCGAACATGTGACTGGAGTGACAAAAGTGACGCGACACGCCCAGTAATTGCCCAAAACCCGCGAAATGACGCGGAAATGAGGGTGGTCGTTGGTACATTCAAGGCGGTCGACAGACCAGGAGCATCCGCTCCGACACCCCACAACGATGCGACGGTCTTCGTCGCTGGAGGATGACATGGCTGACAAGTCCATCACCAAGACCGAGCTCGTCGCGAGCATCGCTTCCGCCACCGGCCAGAGCCAGGCCACCGTCTCCGGTGTCCTCGACTCGCTGTTCGCCACGGTCTCCGACGCTGTTGCCAAGGGCAGCAAGGTCTCCATCCCGGGCTGGATCTCCTTCGAGCAGGTCGACACCGCTGCTCGCACGGGCCGCAACCCGCAGACCGGTGCCGAGATCAAGATCCCGGCCGGCAAGCGCGTCAAGGTGACCGCTGGTTCCAAGCTCAAGGCTGCCGTCAAGTAATTCGACCGCACCTCTTCGAAGGCCGCTCCCGTTCCGACGGGAGCGGCCTTCGTGCTTTCTCATCGCCGGGCGCGCCTAGGCTGGAGGGGTGAGTTCCCGCAGCGAGTCGACGAGTCGGATTTCGGCGTATCGCGTGTCCGGCGTCGCCATCCTCCTCGTCGCCGCCCTCGTGGCCCTGGTGCTGGCGCTCCTCGTGGGCGGCGGGGCCAAGCCGCCCCTGCTGCAGGACCCCGGTCCGTTCGTGCTCTGGGGCACGCCCGTGGCCAAGCTCGTCATGAACGTCTCCGGTGCCGTCATGCTCGGCTCGCTCGTGCTCGCGCTCTTCGGTCTGCGCGCGGGGGAGCGGTCGTTCGATGCGGCTCTGAACATCGCCTCGGTCGGTGCCGCCGTGTTCACGGTGTCCGCGGGCCTCGCCGGGTTCCTGGCCTTCATGGCCGCCTTCAACCCGAAGCTCAGCATCGAGCGCGAGTTCGGCTCTCAGCTCGGCCGCTTCCTGCTGGAGCTGCCACTGGGTCAGTCCTGGCTCATCACCACCATCTTCGGTGCCATCATCACGGTGCTGGCGTTCGCCTGGCGCTCGTGGACGCCCACGCTCATCACAGCGCTGCTCGCCGCGGCGTCCTTCCTCCCCCTCGCGACGCAGGGGCACGCCGGAGACCTCGCCGGGCACAACATGGCGGTGAACTCGATCCTGCTCCACACGATCGGCGCCGCGGTCTGGCTCGGTGGCCTCCTGCTGCTCGTGCTGCTGCGGGGGCGGACCGACGTCGACCCCGTGCGCCTCGTCGGCCGCTACTCCTCCCTGGCGATCGCCGCGTTCGCCGTGGTGGCGTTCTCGGGGGTCACGCGGTCGGTCGTCGCGGTCGGGAGCTGGGAGGCCCTGTGGGCGACTCCGTACGGCTGGATCGTGCTCGCCAAGATCGCCCTCCTCGGGGGCATGGGACTGCTGGGCGCCTGGTACCGGGCCCGCCTCATCCCCAAGCTGACGGGTCAGCGCGCTGCGGGCTGGTTCTGGCTCCTGGTGCTGTGCGAGGTCGCGCTGATGGGCCTCGCCTCGGGTGCGGCAGCCGCTCTCGCACGCACGCCTCCGCCCACCGGTGAGGTCGCTGCCTTCGCCCAGACCCCCGCACAGATCCTCACCGGCTCGACGCTGCCTCCGGAGTTGACGCTGGAGCGCTGGTTCACCGCCTGGGACTTCGACGTGCTCTGGCTCGTCGCTGCCGGCTTCGGCCTGTTCCTGTACCTCGCCGGCGTGCGACGCCTGCGGCTGCGCGGCGACCGGTGGCCGATCCATCGCACCGTGTTCTGGGTGCTCGGCATGCTGTTGCTGGTCTGGGTGACCAGCGGCCCGCTCAACGCGTACCAGGAGTACCTGTTCAGCATCCACATGATGGGCCACATGATGCTGTCGATGGCCATCCCGCTGCTGATGGTCTCCGGCGCCCCCATCACGCTCGCCCTCCGCGCGATCCACAAGCGCGACGACGGCACGCGCGGTGGTCGCGAATGGATCATGTGGGCCGTGCACTCTCCGTTCGCGCGCGTCGTGACCCACCCGTTCGTCGCTGCCGCGATCTTCATCCTGTCGCTGTGGGCCTTCTACTTCACCGATCTGGTGCGGTGGTCGATGTACGAGCATCTCGGCCACGAGTGGATGGTGATCCACTTCCTGATCTCGGGCTATCTGTTCGTGATGAGCCTGATCGGCGTCGACCCCGTCCCGTACCGTCTGCCGTACCCTGGCCGTCTGATCACCCTGATCGCTGTGATGGCGATGCACGCCTTCTTCGGCATCGCCATCATGATGCAGGAAGGCCTCATGGTCGCCGACTGGTTCGGCTCGATGGGGCGCGACTGGGGTGTCGACCCGATGATGGACCAGTACGTGGGGGGCGGCATCGCATGGTCGATCGGCGAGATCCCCACCCTGATCCTCGCGATCACCGTCGCGATCCAGTGGAGCCGAAGCGACACGAAGCTGCAGAAGCGCCGCGACCGGCATGCCGACCGCACCGGGGACGCGGAGCTCGAGGAGTACAACGCCAAGCTGGCGGCCCTCGCCGAGCGCGACAGCCGCGAGGGGCGCTGACGCCGAAGCGGGGTCCGGTCAGTCGACCGGGGCTTCGCTGGGGGAGCCGACCCTGATCGATGCCGTGCCGTCCGGCAGGATCGTGATCGTCCCGTTGAGCTGGAACGGCACGTCTTCGGACAGCGGCTGGACCTTGCCGTCGAACAGCGACCTGATGTCGACGTCGACGTGGGCGACCGCGTCCGTCGACGGAATCTGCCACTGTCCGCCGTCGGGTGCGACCGTGACACGGGGCTGGGTGGCGATCGACCACTTCGGAGCGGACGCGAGACGATTCGTGACCCGCAGGCCGAACGGGCAGGCGGTCGGCTGGAGGACCTCCTGCGTCGTGCACTCGGCGAGGAAGGACTCGACGCGCTCCTGGACCACGTCGATGAACGCCTCCGTCGGCTCGGTCTGCACATCGAGCGGCGTGATGGCCAGCGGTGTGTCCGCGAGAACCCCGTGGCCCGAGGCGGTCGAGATCGGGGTGTCGACCGTCACCGCATACAGTCCCGGTGTGAAGACGAGCAGGGGCAGCGGGTCGAGCGAGGCGGCGTCGACCCCGTCGACCGAGATCTGGCGCCTGTCGACCTCGAACCCGTTCACGGCGAACCGGTCTGCGCCACGCAGCGTCAGATCCACCACGGCCAGCGGGCTGGTGGTGAAGCGCCAGTTCGGGGTGACGCCCGCCCATCCGTCCTGCTCGATCAGGAAGGTGCTGGTTCCCGGATGGCCGCTCGCCCGGTAATCGACGGTGACGGCCGTACCGCCTTCCGCCGGCTCCTCGGAGGTGACCTTCACATCGGTCAGGGGGGCGAGCGCGGCGTGACGGAGCATGGCCTCGGACGCGGCGGGATCGATGCCGGCGGCGTCGAGGGTCTCGCGGTCGACCGCGACACCCGGCACGCGCAGCGCGTCGGCGGCGCGGCCGGAGGAGAGCAGGTCGAGGTAGCGCACCACGAATGCCGACGGTCCGTAGAACTGCTGGTAGAGCGTGGCTCCGCCTGCCCCGAGAGCGGCGACGAGCACGAGGCCGACGACGGCGAGCATCGCCAGGTCGACCCCCAGGCGCGCGCGCCGGGGCGCGCTCGCACGTGCCCGGTCCATGGCGTCAGTCTAGGAGGGCGTCCTGGGGGGACGCCGAGCGTCGGCGGCCGTGCGCGGATGCCGGGACGTAGCATGGACGAGCGCCCTGTCCGTCCGCTGCCCCTGTGAGAACCGTGTCCCTTCCCGCCCTGTCCGAGGAGCAGCAAGAGCTGTTCCGGCTCATCGAGGACACCGGTGAACACGTCTTCATCACCGGACGAGCCGGGACGGGCAAATCGACCCTCCTTCAGCACTTCGCCTGGAACACGAAGAAGCAGATCGCGATCTGCGCGCCGACCGGCGTCGCGGCGCTCAACGTCGAAGGGCAGACGATCCATTCGCTGTTCCGACTTCCGATCGGCCTGATCGGAGATGCGGACATCGATCAGAACGATGCGACCCGCCGCATCCTGAACGCGATCGAGACGCTCGTGATCGACGAGATCTCCATGGTCAATGCAGACCTGATGGACGCCATCGACCGCTCGCTGCGGCAGGCACGGGGCCGCAGGGGCGAGCCGTTCGGCGGCGTGCAGGTGGTCATGTTCGGCGACCCGTATCAGCTCGCTCCCGTGCCGCCGCGCGGCGACGAGGCCCGCTACGTGCAGGACCACTACCGCTCGTTCTGGTTCTTCGACGCGAAGGTGTGGGCGGGAGGTGGCGGTGGGGCCGGCGAGTCGGATCAGGACGGCCTGTTCGCTGTCGACACGCGGGCGGAGCTGCACGTGCGCGAGCTCGTGCAGATCCATCGCCAGTCCGACGACGGGTTCAAGGCCATGCTGAATGCCGTCCGCTACGGGCGCGTCACCGCCGAGATCGCCGGGGTGCTCAACACCCAGGGCGCGCGGACGCCGCCCGATCCCGAGCCGGGTGAAGTGCCGATGATCACGCTCGCCACGCGCAACGACATCGTGAACAGCATCAACAGTCGACACCTGGCTGCGCTGCCGGGTAAGGAGCAGACCGCGCGCGCAGAGGTGAGCGGAGACTTCGGGAGGGGCGAGGCCGCGCTCCCCGCCGAGTCGGAGCTGAAGCTCAAGGTCGGCGCGCAGGTCATGTTCCTGCGCAACGACACCGCGATGTCTGGCGAGCCGCCGCGCTGGGTCAACGGCACGATCGGGACGGTGGTGCGCATCCTCGGAAGTGCCGTGCGGGTCGACATCGACGGCGAGGAGGTCGACGTCGAGCCCGCCGTATGGGAACGGTTCCGCTACGCGTACGACCAGAACACCAAGAAGCTCACCCGCGACGTGGTGGCCGAGTTCACGCAGTTCCCGCTGCGGCTGGCGTGGGCGGTCACGATCCACAAGTCGCAGGGCAAGACCTATGAGCGCGCGATCATCGACCTCGGCTCCGGAGCGTTCGCACCGGGACAGACGTACGTGGCTCTCAGCCGGCTGACCTCGCTCGAGGGGCTCTACCTGTCGCGTCCGCTGCGCCCCCGCGACATCCGCGTGGACGAGGACGTGCGTCGGTTCATGCGCGACGCCTGGCTGGCCGCATCGACGCCGGAGCTGCCGAAGAGCTGAGCGCGGGTCAGGCGGCGGCGCGTGCGCGGTCGAGGTCTTCGAACAGCTCGGTGTTGAAGCGGTAGGCGAGCAGCACCTCGTCGATCACGCGCTCGCGCTCGGCATCGTCCCACGGCGCGGCGTCGAGCTGCTCGCGGTACACGTCCTTGAACGCGGCGGGGTCGGCGATGTCGTCGAACAGGTAGAAGCCGATGCCGTTGGTCTCGAAGCCGAAGCGGCGAGCCATCACGCGTCCGATGAAGATCCCGCCGGACAGGTCGCCGAGGTAGCGGGTGTAGTGGTGCGCGACGAAGCCGCCGGCCCAGGTGGCGCCGACCTGCCGGATGCGGTCGACGTAGCGCTGCGTCGTCGGCAGGGCGACGATCCGCTCGCGCCAGTCGGCTCCGAGCAGGAACTCGAGGTCGGCTTCGAGCGCCGGGAGCCGGGTGAGCTTGTCGGTGATGAAGACGGAGGCCACGGGATCCTGGCGCATGCGGTCACCTGCGGATTCGAGCGCCTCGTAGATGAAGTAGTGCTGAGCGACGAGCGAGATGTAGTCCTCGCGAGACCCTTCGCCCTTCAGGAGGTCGGACATGAAGCCGGCGGTCTCGCTGCGGGAGTGCGATCCGGACGAACGCTCGCGCAGGGCGGCGGAGAAGGAGAGGATCTCGGGCATGAGGCAAGTGTAAGGCTTGCCTTACCTCAGGGGAAGTCCGAGTCGGCAGGCGTGCGCAGTCGTCAGGCGTGCGCAGTCGTCAGGCGTGCGGTCGGGGCTCGACGCCCAGGCGCGCGCACGCGGCGTCGTAGAGTGCCACGACCTCCCGGCGCACGGACGGGCGGTCGGCGATCGGACCGCCGGGCCACGGCACGCGCAGCTCGGTCACGATGCCGTCGCGGGTGATGTCCCATGTCCCCGCCTCGCCGTCGAATCCGGTCATGACGGAGTCCGTGATGTGCGCGTCCGAGGTGTCGGCGAAGGCTCGTGCGATGAGCAGGTTGTCGTCGGTGTGGTCGCCGTTCATGTGGCGGAGGACGGCGGTGATCACGTCTGCATCGAAGGTGTGGGGCACGCTCCCCACCCTATGTCGACCTCCGACCCCGTCGCGGGGCCGACTTTCAGCATCGGCGCTCTAGACTCGGGAGACACGTCTTCGGGGGTTCTATCCATGCAGCTTCTCTCGTCGCGCCGGTGGCGCGCCGCAACGGCGACGGCGGCCGTGCTCGCTCTCGTCCTCACCGGATGCTCTTCCGAGGAGTCCTTCTCCTACACGCCTCCCGCTCAGGTGGACGGTTCGCTCCCTGACGACACCGTCGCCGCGATGCAGGCGGCCGTCGAGAACGCGATCACCGCGTCCGGCGCGTCGGGCGCCATCGTCGGCGTCTGGGCGCCCTGGAGCGGAAGCTGGGTGGCGGGCATCGGCACTCAGGATCGCGAGGGTGGAGCCGAGCTGTCGACGGACATGTCCTTCCGCATCGCGGACGTGACCCGTCTGATGACCTGCGACGTCCTCTACGCCCTCGCCGACCGGAAGGTGGTCGAGCTGGACGCGAACGTCGCCGACTACGTCTCCGGTGTCGCTGACATGCGCGAGGAGGGTGTCACCCTCCTCGACCTCTGCAACGGGACCAGCGGTGCCGGGTCCTCCGAGGAGACCGTGAAGTCGGCCTGGCTGAACACCCCCGACCGGGTGTGGTCCCCGCTGGAGCTTGCGGGCTTCGGCCTGGCACGCGACCGGGTCGCACCGCACACGACGTTCCGCGACTCCGACGCCGGCTACCTGCTGCTCGGCCTTGCTCTCGAACGCGCCTCGGGCATGACGGCCTCCGAACTGATCGCGGAGTACGTCACAGAGCCGCTCGGACTCTCGGACACCTCGCTGCCGGGACCGACCCCAGGGAAGCCGGGAAGCGGGGAGTCCCTGAACGGACACTTCCTGAACGCCGTCGAGGGCGGATACGACTGCGCGGCACCCGTCGACATCAGCACGCTGTCATCGAGCACGGGCTTCACCGATTCGGGCGTCGTGTCGACCATCACCGATCTCGGCCGGTATGCGCAGGCCGAAGCCCAGCAGGCGCTGCGCACGAAGGACAAGCCTGACCGCTTCGGCGACCCGTTGCCGGCCAGAGACGGCGCACCGTCTTGGTACCAGGCCACCGGTGGCGCCTACCTGGTCGGCTCGATGATCGGCCAGCACGGGTGGACCCCGGGTTACGCCACCGCGGCATACTCCGACCCGGCGACCGGATTCACCGTGGCCGTCGTGCTCAACGACTCCACGGGTGGAGCGCTGTTCGCCCAGCAGCTCTCGTGGGAGCTCGCCGCCATCGCGTCGAAGGCCCCGGCAGCGGCCGGTCAGACGGCACCGGAGTTCGGGCTGCCGTTCACGGCGGAGCAGTACCACCAGGGCACGGCCGAGGCCGCGCTCCCGTGCGTGGCCCCGCCCGCCGCCGAGTGAGCCGCTCCGACTGACAGTCGCGCGAAGGGGTGACGATGGCGATCATCGACAATGCGATCTACGTGGATGGCGTCCGCACCGAGAACCCGGTGACGCTCAGCGAGACCTTCGAGCGCATGCGCGAGCGCGGCGGCATGGGCTGGATCGGCCTCTACCGGCCGAGCGAGGAGGAGATCCGCGCGGTCGCCGACGAGTTCGGCATCCATGCGCTCGTCGTGGAGGACGCCCTCTCCGGTCATCAGCGCGCCAAGCTCGAGCGCTACGGTGACGTGCTGTTCATGGTGCTGCGGCCCGCCCGATACCTCGATGACGTCGAAGAGGTCGAGTTCGGCGAGGTGCACGTCCTCGTCGGGCCGGACTTCGTCGTGACGATCCGGCACGCGGAAGCCCCCGATCTCGGTCGTGTCCGACGGCGCCTCGAAGCCGACACCGCGCTCCTCTCCCACGGTCCGGAGGCCGTGCTCTACGCCATCCTCGACGAGGTCGTCGACGAGTACACGCCAGTGCTCGCCGGCCTCGAGAACGACATCGACGAGATCGAGAGCCAGCTGTTCGAGGAAGACACCGACGCCACGCAGCGCATCTACGACCTGGGCAGGGAGGTCATCGACTTCCAGCGTGCAACGCAGCCGCTCTCGGGAATGCTCGAGGCGCTCCTGCGCGGGTCCGACAAGTACGAGGTGGGCGAGGAGCTGCGTCGCTACCTTCGCGACGTGCTGGATCACACTCTGCGCGTGAGCGACCGCGCGACCACGTTCCGCACCGTGCTCGACAACGCGCTCACGGTGGAGTCGACCATCGTCGCGCGTCGCCAGAACGAGGAGATGCGGCGGATGACGGAGCTCAGCATCCGTCAGAACGACGAGGTCAAGAAGATCTCGGGGTGGGCGGCCATCCTGTTCGCCCCGACGCTCGTCGGCACGATCTACGGCATGAACTTCGACCACATGCCCGAACTGCACTGGCTGCTCGGCTACCCCATGGCGATCGCGATGATGGTCGCGCTGGGCTTCGGCCTCTACGCCGCGTTCAAGCGCAAGGGCTGGCTCTAGGCGCCGTCGCGGTGGCCGGAGCTGTCCGGAATCGTATGCTCGGCGACGGTTCCTCTCCTTGCCGACGAACCAGGCACCGGCGACGATGAGCGGATGAACGCTCACTCCGACACCGCCCTGCTCGTCGTCGATGCGCAGGAGTCGTTCCGTCAGCGCGCCGATGACTGGGCGGCCACCGCGAACCCCGCCGTGCTCGAGAACATCGCACTCCTCGTCGCGCATGCCCGTCGCGTGGGGGACGAGGTCGTCTGGATCACCCACTCCGAGCCCGGGTCCGGCGGCGTGTTCGACCCGGTCAACGGGTTCGTGCGCGTGATCGACGCTCTCGAGCCTCTCGCCTCGGAGCCGGCGCTGACGAAGACCACCATCAACGCCTTCGCGTCGACCGACCTCGAGGAGAGGCTGCGCCGCGACGGCATCCGCCGGCTGGTGGTGTGCGGCATCCGCACCGAGCAGTGCTGCGAGACGACGACTCGGGTGGCGGCCGACCTCGGCTTCGAGGTCGAGTTCATCACGGACGCCACCACGACGTCGTCGATCCCGGCGGCGGGTGCTCTGGCGGCGGTGTCGGGGGAGGACATCATGCGACGCACCGAGAGCATCCTCGCCGCCCGCGGCTTCGCCACGATCGGGAGCACGCGGGAGCGGGTGGGCGCATCCGTGGATGAGG
>NZ_QOAY01000018.1:10936-28088 GCF_003314775.1 Microbacterium sp. H6
TCTGGCATGCCGGGCCCCGGGCCCGGACGCACCGGCGCCTCGGGGGCGATGTCGATGCGGGTGTTGCCGTCGTGCTCGGTGACCTCGACGCGGGGGGCGGCGTCGGCCTCGGTGGCGTCGGGGGCTGACGTCAGCTGATCGTGTCGCTTCTCCGCGCTCGTCATCTCGTCGTCCGACGTGTGTTCAGGCGTGCTCATGGTTCTCCTTCTGGTCGCCGGCGGGCTCTCCGCCGGAGGGGGCGTTCTTCTTCTCCGCATGTCTTCTGCTCCAGCGCGCCAGCGCGTAGAGCATGCCGCCGACCGCGAGCAGGATCGCCCCGAAGAGCCACACCGCAGGTCGCTGCTGGGTGAGCAGCAGGATGCAGGAGGCGATCCCGAGCACGGGCACGAAGGTCCAGACACGGAAGTGGTCGTGCTCGACGCGGTCGCGACGCAGCACCAGCACGGAGACGTTGACGCTCAGGAAGACGACGAGGAGCAGCAGCACCACGGTATCGGCGAGGGTGGCCAGATCGCCGACGAGTGTCAGGCCCATCGCCACGAGGGTGGTGGTGAGGATCGCGACCCATGGGGTCTTGCGCTTCGGGAGCACGCGTCCGAGAGCGGAGGGAAGCAGCCCCTGCTCCGCCATGCCGTAGGTGAGACGGCTGACCATGATCATCGTGAGCAGGGCGCCGTTGGCCACGGCGACGAGCGCGATCAGGCTGAACAGCCACGACGGGATGCCTGCTCCCGTCGCCTCGACCACGGCCAGCAGCGGGCCGCTCGACTCCTGCAGCTCGGCGGGCGGCAGGGCGATCGAGCTCGCGAGACCCACCAGGATGTAGACGGCGCCGGCGGTGATGAGGGCTCCGAACAGGGCGCGGGGATACGTGCGACGCGGGTTCTTCACCTCTTCGATCATGTTGGCGGAGGTCTCGAAACCCACGAAGGAGTAGTAGGCGATGACCGCTCCGGACAGCACGGCGATGGCGACGCCGGTCCCCTCAGGGCCCTCGACGGTGCGGGAGGCATCGCCGCCGCCGCCGAAGAAGAAGACCGCCACCACGGCGATCACGATCACCAGGCCGCTGAGCTCGATCGCGGTCATCACGAGGTTGGCGCCCATGGATTCGCGGATTCCGCGGGCGTTGAGGAGGGCGACGAGTGCGAGGAAGGCGATCGCGACAGGGATGGTGGGCAGGTCGAGGAAGGTGCCAAGGTAGTCGCCGGCGAACGCGATGGCGAGTCCGGCCGCGCTGGTCACGCCCGCCGCGAGCATGCTGAACCCCACCAGGAACGAGACGAGGGGGCTGTGGAACGCGCGCTCCGCGAACACGGCAGCGCCCCCAGCGCGAGGGTACTTGGTCACGAGCTCGGCATACGATCCGGCCGTGAGCATGGCGAGCAGCAATGCCAGGAGCAGCGGGGCCCACAGCATCCCCCCGACCTTCTCGGAGAGCACACCCATCAGCGCGTAGATGCCCGCACCCAGCACATCGCCGAGGATGAACGCGAACAGGAGGGGGCCGGTGATCGCTCTCCGCAGGCGGGTCGGGGATTCGGCCTGCGGCGCGGTCTCGGTGGTCATGCGAGCAGGCTAAACGGGCGCTCAACGGTCCGACCACGGGGTTGACATGGCCGGACCGGACCACGAGGCAGGCGGCCGTCTTCCGTGCCTCCGCCCCGGAGTACTCAGCGGATTCACAGAAAGTCCGCGCGGCTCCCGGAATCGCGGCCGGCGCGGCGATATCCTCGGTGCCGCACGAGGGGCGGACCGGCCGGATGCGCGGGCTTCCTCTCTCGAACTCCCAAGACAAGGGGCTCTCTCATGACCGGTACCGCACGCAAGGCGCTCGCAGAAGCGATCGCCACCTTCCTCTTCGTCCTCGCGATCATCGCGGCAGTGAACAGCGACAGCCCGCTGACTCCGCTCGCGATCGGTTTCACCCTGATGGTGCTCGTGTTCTCGACGGGCCACATCTCCGGTGCTCACCTCAACCCGGCCGTCTCGGTCGGTGTCTTCCTGCGCGGCGGCCTCAGCGTCGTCGACTTCATCAGCTACCTCATCGCCCAGTTCGTCGGTGGTGCGGTCGCTGCGCTCGTCAGCATGTCCGTGTGGCCGGCGGGCGAGAAGGCCATGGTCATCGAGGTCGGCCCGGCGTTCCTGGTCGAGGCGCTCTTCACGCTGATCCTGGTGTGGGTCGTGCTCAACACGGCCACGTCGAAGGACACCGCCGGCAACTCGTTCTACGGGCTCGCGATCGGTGCGACCGTGTTCGTCGGTGCGGCGACCGTCGGATCGATCTCCGGTGGTGGCTTCAACCCCGCCGTCGCACTCGGCCTCTCGGTGAGCGGCCACTTCGCGTGGAGCTCGCTGTGGCTCTACATCGTCGCCCCGGTCGTCGGTGCCGTGATCGCGGCGATCCTGTTCCGCGTGCTCAACACGGACGACGCCAAGAAGATCGCCGCCGCGGAGTAACCACCGCTGCATGCACGAAGCGCCGCATCCTCTCCGGGGGTGCGGCGCTTCTGCGTGGGGCGGCAAGCATCCGTCGTCAGAGTCCGCCGTGCGGGGGATGCTCGTGGGGGCGACGGCTCGTAGCGGTGGTGAGCACGATCTTCCCGGACGCGCGTCCGGCGATGGACCTCGTGTATGCCGCTCTGACCTCCTCGAGCGGGTGCACGGAGTCGATCGGCATCTCGACGCGACCGTCGGCGATCAGCTGCGCGATGATCCCGAGCTCTTCGGTGCCGGCAGCCGACCCTCCGACGCCCCGGACCGGATGCCGCGCGCGGGCGTCGTAGTCGGCGATCGTGTTGATGCGGTCGGCGGGAACGCCGAGTGCGAGAGCCAGCTCGACCGAGCCGTGGCCGACCGTGTCGAGGACGGCGGTGACGCCCTCCGGCGCGGCGGCGCGGAGCAGATCCGCGAGAGCAGGCCCGTAGGGGAGAGGCTCGATGCCGAGGCGGCGCAGCAGGGGGTGATTCCTCGGGCTGGCCGTTCCGAGCACGCGGGCCCCGCGCAGCACGCAGAGCTGGGCGGTGAGGATGCCGACACCGCCGGCTGCACCGCTGACGAGGACGACATCACCCGCGGTGATCCCCAGTGACCGCACACTGGCGACGGCTGTGCGGCCGGTGACGTTGAGGGCGCCTGCTTCGACGAGACCGAGACCTGCGGGAACCTCGACCAGCACGGCGGGGTCGATCACGAGGTGGTCCGCCTGCGCGTGGTAGCGGAGCCCACCGAACACCGCATCGCCGATCCGCCAACCTCGCGCGTCGTGAGCCCGGGCTTCGCCCGCCCCATCGCCGAGCGCCTGGATCGTGCCGGAGAAGTCGTAGCCGTTGCCTGAAGGGAGGCTGCGCTCGTAGGGATCGTGCATCGGCCGTCCGCTGAACAGCTTCCAGTCCACCGGGTTCACTCCGGCGGCCGCTATGCGGACGAGCACTTCGCCGCGGGCCGGGCGCGGTACCGCTCGACGTTCGAGTTCGAGCACCTCGGGGCCGCCGAAACGGCGGAACACGACGCGTCGTGATGTCGTGTCCGCCGGTTCGGATGCCATGAGGCCAGCCTAGGAGCCGGTGAGGGTCCGGGCGCGGCTCAGTCGACGGGCACGGGTGTGGTCGCGGTGGGGGTCGCCTCGCGGGTCGCGGTGCTCCGCGCACGCGCGGCGGCGGCGACCATCACGATCAGGGCGATGGCGGTGAGGATCGCGCCCAGCCAGATCGGGGAGGTGTAGCCGAGTCCTGCGGAGATGCCGAGTCCGCCCGCCCAGGCGCCGAGTGCGTTGCCGACGTTGAACGCGCCGATGTTGGCCCCGGAGGCGAGGGTCGGAGCGCCTCCGGCGTACTTCATGACACGGCTCTGCAGCCCGGGAACGGTGCCGAATCCGAAGCCGCCCATCAGGAACAGGGCGATGATCGTCGCGATGCCGGACTGCGCTGACATCGCGAACACGGCGAGGACGACGACGAGTGCGGCGATGAAGATCAGGAGAGTACGGTCGATCGCGCGGTCGGCGAGACGCCCGCCCAACCAGTTGCCGAGCACGAGGCCGGCGCCGAAGAGCACCAGCAGCCACGGCACGGCGGACGACGCGAATCCGCTCACCTCGGTCAGCGTGTAGGCGATGTAGGTGAAGGCGCCGAACATCCCGCCGAACGCGAGGATCGTGATGACGAGCGAGAACCAGACCTGTCCCGAACGGAATGCCGCCAGCTCCCCGCGGAGGCTCACCTGTTCGGTGGGGCGGGGGAGGCGCGGCACGAGCAGGGCGATACCGATGAACGCCAGCACGCCGATGCCCGAGATCGCCCAGAAGGTCGAGCGCCATCCCAGCTCCTGGCCGAGGAAGGTGCCGAACGGCACTCCGAAGACGTTCGCGGCAGTGAGGCCGGTGAACATGATCGCGATCGCGCCGGCCTTCTTCTCGGGGGCGACCAGGCCGGCGGCGACCACGGAGCCGATGCCGAAGAACGCGCCGTGACAGAGGGCGGCGACGATGCGGCCGACCATCGCTGTGCCGTAGTCGTCCGCGAGCGCGGTGAGCACGTTGCCGATGATGAAGAGCACGATCAGACCGAGCAGCACGGGCTTGCGGGGCAACCGCGTGGCCGCTGCGGTGAGCACGAGTGCGCCGACGACGACGGCGAGTGCGTAACCGGAGATGAGCCAGCCGGCAGCCGACTCGGTGACCCCGAAGTCTCGGGCGACGTCGGGGAGCAGGCCCATGATCACGAACTCGGTGAGCCCGATGCCGAACGCCCCGATGGCGAGGGCGATCAGTCCTAGAGGCATGACGACTCTCCTGATAGATTGGAGGGAATGTTTGCAGGCGCGGCATATTGCGCGTCGAAGGACAATGATTGCACACGCAAGTATATGGCGCAAGCAACTATCGCGGAGGGTGGCCATGGGAATCGGTGACGACGCCGTCGAGGTGCGCGCACAGGGGTGGCGCACGCTCGCCGCGCTGCACGGGCTGATCGAGACTGCTCTCGAGCGGCGCCTGGGTGAGACGGTCGAGCTCTCCGTGGTCGAGTACACCGTGCTCGATGCCCTCGATCGCCAGGACGGGTGGCACATGCGCATGCAGCAGCTCGCCCGTGCGGCAGCCCTGAGCCCCAGCGCCACCACGCGGCTGGTGAACCGGTTGGAGGATCGAGGCCTCCTCATGCGCATCCTCTGCGCCGACGACCGTCGCGGCATCTACACCGAACTCACTCCCGCCGGCCGCGAGCTGTACGAACGCGCGCACCCCATCCACGATGCGGCGCTCGAGCAGGTGCTGGAGGAAGCAGCGGCGCAGCCCGAGCTCGCTCCCGTAGTCGATGCGCTGCACGGCGTCGCACTCCCTGTGCTGACCGCCGGCTGAGCGGAGCTCCGTGAGCGCTCTCGATCCGGCACCCCGCCGCACCCTCCTCGTCGGCTACGGCAAGCTCGCCACCCGCCTCGCGCCGCTGCTTCTCGCCCGCGGCGAGGAGGTGATCGCGCTCCGACGCACCGAGGGAGCACTTCCCGACGGGGTCGGGGGCATCGCCGCCGACCTGGCGCACCCGCCGCCGACTTCTCTCGAGCGGGTCGACGCGGTGCTCGTCACGCTGCCGCCCGGCGATACCGAGACCTCTTACCGCACGGCTCTGGGGCACCTCGCGTGCGCCCTCCCGGATCCTCCCGCCCGGACGGTCTTCGTCTCCTCGACAGGGGTGTTCGAGGGGGCGGATCCCGATCATCCTCTGACGGAGGAGGACGAGCCGACGCCGACGACACCGCGATCGCGCGGACTCGTCGACGGCGAGAGGGCCGCGGTGGAGCTCTTCGACGCCGTCGTCGTGCGCCCGGCTGGCATCTACGGGCCGGGGCGGGATTTCCTGGTGCGGAAGGTGCGCGAGGGCGCGGCCGTCGATCATTCCCGCCGCACGAACCGCATCCACGAGAGCGACCTCGTGCGCACCCTCGACCTGCTGCTGCGGATGGACGACCCGCCTCGCGTGCTGCATGCCGTCGACCAGGGCCCCGCTCCACTCGGAGACGTCGTGCGGTTCCTCGCCGCACGGCTGAATGCGCAGGTGCCGCCGGATTCGGGGCCGGCCGGACCGCGCGGCGTCGTGTACGACGGGACTCTGCTGCTCTCCCTCCTCGGTGGCCTGGAACACCCGACGTACGAGTCGGGCTACGCGCGGATGGTCGACACCGCGTGACGGGGGCCGCACCGGATCTCCGCGACGGCGTCTAGCCTGAGGGCATGACCAGCGCACCTGCACGCACCGCCCTCGAGGTCGTCGACTGGCGACGTCGGGTGTTCGCCCTGTACGACGCCGTGCGCGGCGCCGACTCCGCGGAGGAAGCGCACGAGCTCTGGCGGATCGAGCGCGACGATCTGATGCTCCACCACCCGGCGACGCCGCTGCTGCCCGAAGACCGAGCGCTGTTCGAGGGGCTGCCGATCGCCTCGTACGACGCGCAGTGGCGCTTCGAGCTGCCGATCCTCCCCGCCGACCCCGGGGGGTTCGACTTCGCGACCGGCACCGACGGCATCGTGCCCTTCGAGCGGATCGGGCGCGTGGAGGTGCCGGATGCGGGGTCGCTCGATGTCTGGCGACTGACCACTTACGGCGGCGGGCTCTTCGTGCCCGTGCGCGATGCGCTCGCCGGGGGCGTCGGCGGGACCTACGGCGGCGGACGCTATCTCGTCGACACGATCAAGGGCGCCGATCTCGGATCCGATGCGGCGCGTGGCACGATCGTGCTCGACTTCAACTTCGCCTACAACCCCTCGTGCGCGTATGACCCGGCTTGGGCGTGCCCGCTCGCGCAACCGGGCAATGTGCTCTCCGTTCCGGTCCCCGTCGGCGAGATGTACGGCGGCGCGGGCGTCTGAGTGCCCCGTCGGCGGGCGTTCCCGGGCGCTGCGGAAACGACTTTGTGACGAATCCGCCGGCACATCCGTCCTATCTCCGAGCGAGCGTTTCGCTCCCGGCGGGAGTTCCACACGGGACCCACGACCGGTCTTCAGATCGAGATGGGACACCTCATGGCAAACCAGGACCAGACCACCCCCGCTCCGGCCGAGAAGGAGCTCGCACAGGCCGCTCCGAAGGCCGCCGGCGCTTCCGCGTCGCGCGTCGACCGGTCGAGCGGATTCTCCTCTTCGCGCGTCCCCGCCGACGAGAACGCCGCGGGCAAGACCACCATCGCCGACGGTGTCGTGGCCAAGGTCGCCGGCATCGCCGCGCGTGAGGTCGCCGGCGTCTACGCCCTCGGTGGCGGAGGCGCACGCGCCTTCGGCGCCATCCGCGACGTGATCAACGCGACCGACCTCGCGCAGGGCGTGAAGGTCGAGGTCGGCGACACGCAGGCAGCGGCCGACCTGACCATCGTCGTCGAGTACCCGGCGCCCATCCAGGACGTCGCCAACAACGTCCGTGCCGCTGTCGCCGGTGCGATCAGCCGTCTGGTCGGTCTCGAGGTCGTCGAGGTCAACGTCGAGGTCAACGACGTGCACGTGCCCGGTGACGACAGCGACGACAACGAGGAGTCGCGCGTCTCATGAGCGCCACCACGGTCGGCGCCCTGATCGGCGCACTGCTGGCCCTCGCCGCCCTGCTGTTCGGGTTCTGGGGATTCCTCCTCATGGCTCTCTTCGCGGGCATCGGGGCGCTCGTCGGCCGGATCGCCTCCGGCAAGCTCGACGTCCGCGGACTCGCCGACGTCTTCACGGGGCGGCGTACCTCCTGATGGGTGCCGACCAGCACATCGCCGGCGGCGCGCTCTCCGGAGCCGCCGCCGGCGGGGCCGCCGTCCGCGGTCGCGTCGAGGTGAAGGACCGCGTCTACCGCACCGTCACCGAGAAGGCGTCCGCGACGTTGATCGGGGTGCCTCGCAGCGACGTGAAGGTCGATGTCGCGGAGCACCCGCGCGGGGTCACCGTGCGCATCGCCACGCCCCTTCCCGCCCCGAGCCTGGACGACACGGCAGCGATCGCTCGGGCCGTGCCCGTCCTGGAGCGGGCACGCGAACTGCAGGAACAGCTGCAGCAGAACCTGAGCACGATCCTCGGGCGCAACGTCATCCGCATCAACCTCACCGTCACCGGTGCCGTCATCCCGGAAAGGAGACGAGTGCAATGAGCACCCCGGTCCTGCGCCGCGTCATCCGACGCGAGACGCACTCGCCGCGAACCGTCGCGATGTTCGTCGCGGTCGTCCTGCTCATCCTCGCCCTCGCGTACATCGGACTCGAGATCGTGCTGAGCCTCGCCGCGCAGCCCGCCCTCCTGGTCGGTCCTGCCGCAGCGGCGGGCTGGTTGATCGGCTTGCCCACGGCACAGCCCGCCGGTCTCGTGATCGCCGGCAGTGTCGTGCTCGCCCTCATCGGACTGGTCTTCATCGTGCTCGCCGTCACACCGGGACGCCTGTCGAGGCATGTCCTCGATGCGGGTGGACGCGCGGTCGTCGTCGATAACGGCGTGATCGCCAGCGCCCTGGCCCAGCACCTCGCCGAGGAGACGGGTCTCGCCCGCGACAGCATCACCGTCGGTGTCGGACACCGCACCGTCGACGTGACCGTGCGCCCCGGCATCGGAGTGCCGCTGGACAAGGCCGACGTGCAGGCGGCGGCCGAAGCGGAGCTGCAGACGTACCGGCTGACCGACAAGGTGCGCACCCGTGTGCGCATCGAGCGTCCCACCGAGAAGGAAGACGAGCTGTGAACAACACGAATCGTGCGTTGAACCGCATCCTGCTGCTGATCATCGGGCTGCTGTTCCTCGCCCTCGGTGCGGTAGGCATCGCCATCATGAGCTGGCCCACCCTGTCGGACATCTGGACCGCGGCAGGCAAGGACGCCCGGTCCTGGCTCGACCAGGCCATCGCCGCGACCGCGATCGCCGGTGGCGGCCTGTCGTGGATCGGCATCGGCGCGGTCGCAGCGATCGTGGTCGTGATCGTGCTGCTGATCCTCGCGCTCACGAGCATCGCGGGGCGTCGGTCGAAGACGGTGCTGCGTTCCAGCGGGGCGCAGAATCCGCTGGGTCGGGTGACCGTGAACGAGTCGTTCGTCTCCGACGCCGTGAAGAACTCCCTCACCACCCGCGATGAGGTTCTGTCCGCGCAGGTCACCGCCAATGACATCCGTCGCCGTCCTGTGTTGCACGTGGCTGTGACGCCGCGTCAGAACACCGATCCGCGAGAGCTCGTCGACCACGTCGATCGCCTCCTCGCCAACCTCGCCGTGCTGACGGGGCGCGACACCGACACCTTCGTCTCGGTGCACACGAGCCTGCGGGCTCGCCTCGCCCACGACCAGCGTCGGCTCTCCTGACCCGACGCTCCTCCGCAGTCCCCCAGAAAGCAGGCATCATGCGCAACAAGATCCTCCTCATCGTCGGCGTCGCCTTCGTCGCGTACGTGTTCGGGAGCAGAGCGGCAACGGTGCAGATCAACAAGGGTGAGTCGGTGAGGCATCAGCTGGTGCGGATGTGGAACGACCCGAAGGCCAGGAAGCAGCGCCGGAAGACGGCGGAGAGAGCAGCGAAGAAGGCGAAGAGAGCCCTCGGGCGCTGAAAGGCTCCGCGGCGAACGGCCCCGCGGCGAACGGCTCGCTCTCAGGCCGGTCGCGCGGTCGACTCCCGCACGACGAGCTCGGGCTGGAACACCACGCGTTCCCGCCCGGCGTGACCGCCGGCTTCTCGCAGCATCAGATCGACGGCCGTGTATCCGATGAGTTCGGCGGGCTGGCGGATCGACGAGAGCGGGACCACGGCGGCGGCCGCGAAGTCGATGTCGTCGTAGCCGATGAGGGCGATCTCGTCCGGGACCCGGATGCTGCTGCGCATCATGAGTGCTTGCAGTACCCCCATCGCGAGGAGGTCGTTCGCGGCGAAGACGGCATCGGGTCGATCTTCGGGTGCGCGTGCGCTGAGGGTCTCGCCGGCGGCACGGCCCGAGAGCACGCTCAGCGAATCGGTCAGGATCACTTCGAGGGAGATGCCGGCCTCGTTCGCGGCTCTGCTGGCTCCCTCCAGGCGGTCGACCACCTGTCGGATGCCCATCGGACCCCCGACGAAGGCGATGCGTCGTCGTCCCTGCGCCGCGAGATGCTGCACGGCGAGGTAGCCACCGCCGACGTCGTCGACCGATACCGAGGAGAAGCTCTCGTCGGCGACTTCCCGGTCGACGAGCACCACGGTGGTGCCGCGATCGCGCAGACGTCGCAATCGCGGGAGGTCGTCGGCGAGCGGAGAGATGAGCAGACCGGCGATGCGCTGCTCCTCGAAGAGGTCGATGTAGGCGCGCTCGCGTTCGACCTTCTCGTCGCTGTTGCCGAGTGTGACCGTCATCCGCGCCTCGGCGGCCCGTTCCTCGGCGCCGCGGGCGATGTCGGTGAAGAACGGGTTGCGCACGTCGAGCACGACCAGGCCTATCGAGCGACTGTGTCCTGCGCGCAGCTGCCTGGCGGCGTCGTTGCGCACGAAGCCGAGCTTCTCGATCGCCGCTGTGACGCGTTCGACGGTGGCGGGAGACACCTTGTCCGGGTGGTTCAGGACGTTCGAGACGGTCCCGACCGAGACGGATGCGGCGAGTGCGACATCTCGAACACTGACGACCACGGCGTGATTCCTTTCCGCGCCATCCGCGAAACCTGTCCCTGAAACGTACCACCGACCAAACCGTGACTTGACAGGAAGCCAGCGAGAGTCATAAATTTCAGATGCTCCGCTCTTTAAAACGATTCAATCCGCAGGGATGATCCTGCAGCTTAGGTCCGATCGATGACGATTCCCTCTGATACCTCCGGTGCTCCGCCGGCGCTCGAACTCCGCGACATCCGCAAGTCGTTCGGCGCGGTGGTCGCCCTCCGTTCCGGGACGCTGTCGGTCGACGGCGGGTCCATCCACGCCCTGGTCGGCGAGAACGGCGCGGGCAAATCCACCCTCGTGAAGATCGTCGCCGGTCTCTACCAGCGCGACGACGGGGTGTTCCGGTTCCATGGAGAGGACGTGGACTTCTCCTCCACCGCGCAGTCCAAGAGCGCGGGCGTCGCGGTGATCTATCAGGAGCCGACGCTGTTCCCCGATCTGTCCGTCACCGAGAACATCTTCATGGGCCGACAGCCGACCGGGCGCTTCGGCCGTATCGACCGCAGGGGGATGCGCCACGAGGTCGAGCGCCTCTTCACCCGGCTCGGGGTCACCATCGATCCCGACCGTCCGGCGGAGGGTCTGTCCATCGCCGATCAGCAGGTCATCGAGATCGCGAAGGCCGTCTCGCTCGACGCGAGTCTGCTCGTCATGGACGAGCCGACGGCCGCGCTCTCCGGCGTCGAGGTCGAGCGGCTCTTCACGATCGCGCGGAGTCTGCGCGACGAGGGTCGTGCGCTCATCTTCATCTCGCACCGCTTCGACGAGGTGTTTTCACTCTGCGACACCGTCACGGTCATGCGGGACGGTGCGTACATCGCCACCAGCGCGATCGCCGACACCTCGGTCGAGGAGATCGTGCACCAGATGGTCGGTCGCGAGGTGACCGAGCTGTTCCCCAAGCAGCAGACGACCGTCGGCGCGCCGCTGCTGGTGGTCGAGAACCTCACCAGTCCCGGCGTCTTCCACGACATCTCCTTCACCGTGTGCGCGGGCGAGATCGTCGGTCTCGCCGGCCTCGTCGGAGCCGGACGCAGCGAAGTGGTGCGTGCCGTCTTCGGCGTCGACCCGTACCGCGAGGGCTCCGTCACGATGCAGGGCGCACGCATCCCCCGCAGCCGACCCACCGAGGCCATGCGTGCGGGCCTCGCCCTCGTGCCCGAGGACCGCCGCAAGCAGGGGCTCGTGATCGAATCGGGCGTCGGCGGCAACATCACCCTCTCCATCCGCCGCCAGCTCGCGAAGCTGGGGTTCCTCACCACCGGCATCGAGAACCGCGCTGCCCGGGAATGGGCGACCAGGCTCGAGGTCAAGACGCACGCCCTCGACACGGTCGCGGCGACACTCTCCGGTGGGAACCAGCAGAAGGTCGTCCTCGCCAAGTGGCTCGCCACGAAGCCGAAGGTGCTCATCATCGACGAACCGACCAGAGGGATCGACGTCGGCACCAAGTCGGAGGTGCACCGACTGCTCTCCGAGCTCGCGGGGCAGGGGATGGGGATCCTCATGATCTCGTCCGAGCTGCCGGAGGTGCTCGGCATGGCTGACCGCGTCCTCGTCATGCGCGAAGGGCGCATCACCGCGGAGATCGCCCGCGCGGAGGCGACTTCCGAGAACGTCATGTACGCCGCCACGCACGCATCGGAGCTCTCCTCGTGACCACCGCCATCCCCGTCTCGTCGATGACGAAGAAGCTCTCCGCGCTCGGTCGGGCGCGCGAATTCGGCATCCTCCTCGCCCTGGCACTCGTGATCGTCGCCGCCACGACGAACAACTCCAACTTCCTGTTCAGCCCTGACGGCTGGCGCGACCTGCTGCTCACGCCCTCGATCCTCGTGCTGGTCGCTGTCGGGCAGGCCATCGTGCTCATCACCCGCAACGTCGACCTCTCGGTCGGCTCGGTCATGGGGCTCACCGCCTACCTCACCGGCCGCCTGTTCATCGACGTGCCCGGCATCCCCATCGTGATCGTGGTCGTGGCCGCCGTCGTCTTCGGTGCCCTCCTCGGACTCGTCAACGGGGCACTGGTCGCCTTCGCCAAGGTGCCGGCCATGGTGATCACGCTCGGTACGCTCTACGCCTACCGCGGCATCAACGTGCTGTGGACCGGCAGCGACCGGGTGAACGCGTCCGACATGCCGAAGGACTTCCTGGCCCTCGGCACCGGGCAGCTCGTGGGCATCCCGATCCTCACGATCGTCGCCCTCATCGTGCTCGCCGCGGCCGCCTGGTACATGAAGAACACGCGCGGTGGTCGGGAGTACTACGCCATCGGATCCGATCCGGCGGCTGCGGAGCTCTACGGCCTGCGCGTCACCCGTCGCGTGCTGACCGCCTTCGTCGTCTCCGGGGCGCTCGCCGGTCTCGCCGGAGTGTTCTACGCGGCCCGCTACGGCACCATCAACTCACAGGCCGGAGCCGGGTGGGAGCTCGACGCGGTGGGTGCCGCCGTGATCGGCGGCGTCGCCATCACCGGCGGAATCGGCTCCGTGTGGGGCGCGGCGATCGGTGCGGTGCTGCTGCTCACGATCAACCGGGCGCTCCCCATCCTCGGCATCCCCGACTTCTGGCAGCGTGCCGTCGTCGGCCTGCTGATCATCGGCGCGATCGTGCTCGACCGCGTGCTCGCCGTCCGCCAGAAACGACGGCTCATCGAAGCGAGGGACAAGTCATGACCGCCGCGACCACGACCGCGACCACCCGGGTCATCCGCGACTTCGACAAGCCGCTCTGGCGCCGCGTGCTCCTCACCAGGGAGATGGCGATCGTCGCCCTGCTGATCGTCGTCATCATCGTCTCCGCGAGCACCGTACGCGGGTTCGGGCAGCCGATCACGCTGACGTACCTGCTCCTCGACATCGCGCCGATCCTCCTGATCGCCCTGCCCATGACGCTGGTGATGATCACGGGCGAGATCGACCTGTCGGTCGGCAGCATGGTGGGCCTCTCCAGCGTCGTCACGGGGGCTCTCGTGCAGGGCGGGATCCCCTTCGAGGTCGCGGCTCTCGCGGCGCTGCTCGTCGGTCTGGTCGGCGGCGCCTTCAACGGATTCCTCGTGACCGTCGTCGGTCTGCCGTCGCTCGCCGTGACCATCGGCACGCTCGCGCTGTTTCGCGGCCTCGCGGTCGGCCTGCTCGGAACGACGGCGGTCACCGAGTTCCCGGAGTTCTGGACCGATCTCGCCAAGGCGAAGCTCGCCGGCACCACGATCCCCGTCATCATGATCCCGTTCCTGCTCCTCCTGGTCGCGTTCATCCTGCTGCTGCACTACACACCGTTCGGTCGTGGCGTGTACGCGATCGGCCTCTCGAAGGACGCCGCACGGTTCTCGGGCGTGCACGTGGAGCGCACGAAGTTCATCCTCTTCGTGCTCTCCGGAGTGGTCGCCGCGTTCGCCGGGATCTTCTACACCCTCCGCTACGGCAGCGCGCGGGGCGACAACGCCACCGGCCTCGAACTGCAGGTGATCGCGGCGGTCGTGCTCGGCGGCGTCTCGGTCTTCGGCGGCCGGGGCAAGATCTACGGGGTCGTCGCGGCGGCGCTGCTCATCGGCTCGCTCGCCAGCGCACTGCGTCTGATGAACGTGACCTCCGACGTGATCAACATCATCACCGGCGCCCTCCTGGTCACCTCGGTGGTGGCCGCGAGCTTCCTCGCCTGGCTGCAGAAGGCCCGTCGCAGACCGGGACGATCGACCACCGGCGCCGCACCCACAGCTTCATGACGCCGACGCCGCGGTTGCGGCACACCCTCACGAAAGGAACAGAACAATGATGTTTGCACGTAAACGCGTGACCGCTGTCGCTGCGCTCGCGGTCGCCGCCGCGGTCGCCCTGTCCGGATGCACGAGCACCGGTGGCGACGGTGGCGGAGGCGACGGCGGTGACGGCAACCTCGCCGTCACCTTCCTGCCCAAGAACCTCGGAAACCCCTACTTCGACACCTCCAGCAAGGGTGGCAAGGCCGCCGTCGAGGAGTTCGGCGGCACGTTCGCCGAGGTCGGGCCGGCCGAGGCGACTCCCGACGCCCAGGTCAGCTACATCAACACCGCGACGCAGCAGGGCGTCGGGGCACTCGTCGTCTCGGCGAACGACCCGAAGGCCATCTGCGACGCGTTGAACGAGGCCCGCGACGCGGGGGTGAAGGTCGTCACCTTCGACTCCGACACCAACCCGGAGTGCCGCGACGTCTTCGTCAACCAGGCGGATTCGGAGGGCATCGCGAAGGCGCAGGTCGACCAGATCGCCGAGCAGATCGGCGGTGCGGGAGAGATCGCCGTCCTCTCGGCCTCGGCGAACGCGACCAACCAGAACGCCTGGATCGACCTGATGAAGGACTACCTCGCCAGCGACTACCCCGACATCACCCTGGTCGAGACGGTCTACGGCGATGACGACGACCAGACGTCGTTCGACAAGACCGCGGCCCTGCTGCAGACCCACCCGAACCTGAAGGGCATCATCTCGCCCACGACGGTCGGCATCGCCGCAGCCGCCCGCTACCTGTCCACCTCGGACTACAAGGGCAAGGTCGCGCTGACGGGCCTCGGCACGCCGAACCAGATGCGCGAATACGTCGAGGACGGCACCGTCACGTCGTTCGCCCTGTGGAACCCGGAGGACCTCGGCTACCTGGCGGCCTTCGCGGCGCAGGCGCTGATCGAGGGCGACATCACCGGCGAGAAGGGCGACACCTTCACCGCCGGCGACCTCGGTGAGTACACGGTCGGGGAGGACGGCGTCGTGGTGCTCGGCGATCCGTTCGTGTTCAACGCCGACAACATCGGCGAGTTCGACTTCTGATCACCTTCGGGCGTCCGGCCGGCACGAGTGTCGGCCGGACGCTCCCGGAAAGGTCCCCATGATCCGCGTATGCGTGAAGCTCCAGGTGCGTCCGGAGCTTCTGGACGAGTACCGCGAGCGTCACGCGCCGGTGTGGCCGGAGATGCTCGCCGAGATCGCCGCGGCCGGTCGCCGCAACTACTCGCTGTTCCTCGCTCCCGACGGTGAGCTCATCGGCTACTACGAGACCGACGACGATGTCGCGGCGCAGGCATACCTGGCCGCGTCGCCGGTCGCCGCCCGCTGGGAAGCCGAGATGGCCCGCTTCTTCGTCGGCCTCGACGGCCGCCCTGACCAGGCGGCACCCACACTTCCCGAGGTGTTCCACCTCGAAGACCAGCTCTCCACCTCCGGTCTCCCCAACGAAAGCAGCGCATCGTGAGCATCCTCAGTCCCTCGAACCTCGCCATCCTTGCCCAGCAGGGCATCGAGCTTCCCAGCTGGGCCTTCGGCAACTCCGGCACGCGTTTCAAGGTGTTCGGCACTCCCGGCACCCCGCGGGACCCGTGGGAGAAGATCTCCGACGCCGCACAGGTGAACCGCTACACGGCACTCGCGCCGGCGGTGGCGCTGCACATCCCGTGGGACGTGGTGGATTCGTACTCCGACCTGCGCAAGCACGCCGAAGACCACGGGGTGACCCTCGGCACCGTGAACTCCAACACGTTCCAGGACGACGACTACAAGTTCGGTGCCCTCACGCACGAGGACGCGGCCATCCGGCAGAAGGCGATCGACCACCACCTCGCCTGCATCGACGTGATGGATGCGACCGGCAGCCGCGACCTCAAGATCTGGCTGGCCGAGGGGTCGAACTATCCCGGGCAGGCCGACATGCGGGGGCGTCAGGATCGACTGCAGGACTCGCTGCAGAGGATCTACGACCGCCTCGGCGACGACCAGCGCCTGGTGCTCGAGTACAAGTTCTTCGAGCCGGCGTTCTATCACACCGACGTTCCGGACTGGGGAACCTCCTACGCGCAGGTCAGCTCCCTCGGTGACAAGGCGATGGTCTGCCTCGACACGGGCCACCACGCGCCAGGCACGAACATCGAGTTCATCGTGATGCAGCTGCTGCGCCTCGGCAAGCTCGGCTCGTTCGACTTCAACTCGCGTTTCTACGCCGATGACGACCTGATCGTCGGAGCCGCCGACCCGTTCCAGCTGTTCCGCATCCTGTTCGAGGTCATCCGCGGCGGCGGGCTGAACAACCCCGACGTCGCGTTCATGCTCGACCAGTGCCACAACGTCGAGGACAAGATCCCCGGCCAGATCCGCTCGGTGCTGAACGTGCAGGAGATGACCGCCCGTGCGTTGCTCGTCGACCGCGACGCCCTCACCGCCGCGCAGAAGTCGGGGGACGTGCTCGGAGCGAACGCCGTCTTCATGGATGCGTTCTACACCGACGTGCGTCCGGCCCTCGCCGAGTGGCGCGAGACGCGCGGTCTTCCCGCAGATCCCATGGCCGCGTACCTCGCATCCGGATACCAGGAGAAGATCGCCGCCGAGCGTGTGGGCGGTGTGCAGGCCGGCTGGGGCGCCTGAGCTCAGCTCCGCGCGGCGTACTGCTCGCGGATGATCGGCCGATGGTCGACCGCGAATGCACGTGCCTCGCCGTCGTGCCACGACGGACGCTCGCCGGTGAGCGCCCACGCCGCCTGCACGGCAGCACCGCGGGCGACCGCCT
>NZ_QOAY01000100.1:0-2899 GCF_003314775.1 Microbacterium sp. H6
GCCGTCTTCGACGCCCGCACCGTCTCGGCGCTCGTCGCACGCGCGACCGATGCCGGCCGTCCGGCCGTGGATGCGGAGGACGACCGGAGCAGCGCAGGGCAGGCCGGCGCGGTCGTGCTCGACGAGCAGGAGCGTGCCGACCTCGATCGCCGCTTCCCCGGGTGGGAGGCCGTGCTGCCTCTGGGGCCGTTGCAGGAGGGACTCTATGTGCACACGCGTCTGGGCGCGGCAGCGGACGGTGTCGACGTGTACGTCGTCCAGCACAAGATCACGCTCCGGTCAGAGGTCGACGCCGACGCGCTGCGCCGAGCCGGCGATGCCCTGCTCCGCCGCCACGCGAGCCTGCGCGCGGGGTTCGTCGACGACGGGAGCGGGAACCCGATCTCGGTGATCGTCCCTCCGACCGCGATGCCCTTCGCGGAACTCGACCTGCGGGGTCGGTCGGACACGGAGCAGCAGGGGGAGCTGGAGCGTCTCACGCAAGCCCAGGTCGACGAGGGGTTCGATCTGGCCGCGCCCCCGCTCATCCGACTCGTCCTGGTGCGGCTCGGTCCCGCGCACGCGATGGTGAGCCTCGTGCATCACCACATCCTCACCGACGGCTGGTCGCAGACCCTGCTCCTGGAAGACCTGTTCGAGCTCTACGACCGCGCGCTCGCCGTCCCGGGGCCCGTCTCGGACGAGGGACTGCCGCCGACAGCCGACTACTCCGCGTACCTCGACTGGGTCGGCGAGCAGGACCGGGCCGCCGGGATCGACGCCTGGAGATCGGCCCTCGCCGGACTCCCCGGTCCGACCCTCGTCGAACCCCGGTCGATCGCCGCACCCCCGGTGCTCTCCGAGTCGGTCACGGCCGTGCTCGACGCCGCGCTCTCCCGCGGGCTCTCGGCGCTGGCCAGGCGCTCATCCGTCACCCTCTCCACCGTCCTCGGCTACGCCTGGGCGCACGTGCTCCGCGGTATCACGGGACAGGATGACGTGGTGTTCGGGACGACGGTCTCGGGCAGACCGGCAGAGGTCGCGCACGTGGACCGGATGGTCGGCCTGCTGATGAACACGGTTCCGGTGCGGGTGCGCATCCATCCCGGGCGTCAGCTGACGGAAGAGCTGCGATCGCACATGGCCGCGCAGTCCGAGGTGATGCACGCCCACCACGTCGGCCTGAGCTACGTGCAGCAGGCGTCCGGTCAGGCCGTCCTCTTCGACACCCTCTACGTCTTCCGCAATCTCCCCGTCGACGAGGCCGTGCAGTCCGAGACGTTCCTCCGGCACGGCATATCCGAGGCGGAGGCTCACGACGGCACGCACTACAGCCTCGCGATGACGGTCAATCCCGGCGAGCGCCTCGAGGTGGCGCTCGCCTACCGTCCCGATGTGGTGGACGTCGGTCGCGCGGAGCGCTATCTCGATCGGTACCTCGCCGTGCTCGGCGCTCTCGCCGCCGATACGGGCGCTCCTGTCGCACGGATCCCCATCGCGGTGCCGGATGACCGCCCGGCGATCGAACGGGTCAATGCCGAGGCGACCACCGTGGCACCGACCGCCAGACACGGTGCCGATCACGACACGGTCGCCGATCTGCTCGCCACCGCAGCATCCCGTCACCCCGACCGGACGGCACTGGTCGGGCGGGACGCGCGCGGCTCCGCGGCCTCCTGGACGTTCGCGCGTCTGCAGCGGGAGGTCGACCGGATCGCCGCACTCGTCGTTGACGGCACTCGCGGCCCTGGGTCGGTGGTCGCGCTGGAGCTGCCACGCACGATCGAGCACGTCGCGGCGATCTTCGGCGTGCTCCGGGCAGGCCGGGCGTACCTGCCGTTGGATCTCGCCCACCCCGTCGAGCGTCGACGTCGTCTCGCCGACCGTGCGGGAGCGGAGCTCGCGGTCGTCTCCCCGGGGGCCGCCGACACGGCGGACGAGGGGCCCGCCGGCATACCGCGACGGGAGCTCCCCGGCGCTTCTGACGCCGTGCACGAAGGGACGGAGGCCCGCTTCACCCCGCCGCGGCTCACACCGAACCACGCCGCATACACGATCTTCACCTCGGGCTCGACGGGCGAGCCGAAGGGTGTGGTCGTGCCGCACCGCGGGCTCATGACGATGTACGACAACCACCTCGAGGCGATCTTCCGGCCGACCATCGCCCGTGCAGGGCGCTCGCCGCTGCGGATCGCGCACACCGTGTCGTTCTCGTTCGACATGTCGTGGGAGGAGCTGTTCTGGCTGCTGGACGGTCACGAGGTGCACATCGTCGACGAGGAGAGCCGTCTCGACGTCGAGACCCTCGTGGCGCACTACGGGCGAGTGGGCATCGACGTCGTGAACGTCACGCCCTCCTTCGCGCGGGAACTGCTGCGCGCGGGGCTTCTCGACGGGCGGCCGCCGGCGCTGGTCCTGCTCGGTGGGGAAGCCGTACCAGCCGAGCTGTGGACGACCCTCCGCGACCATCCGCACACGGCGGGGTACGACCTCTACGGTCCGACGGAGTTCACGATCAACGCGCTCGGCGCCGACCTGGCTTCGAGTGCCGAGCCCTGCCTGGGGCGGCCCATCCTCGGAGCGCGCGCCTACGTGCTCGACTCGGGGCTGCGCGAGGTGCCGCCGGGAGGGACGGGGGAGCTGTACCTCTCGGGCGACGGCCTCGCTCGCGGCTACGACCGGCAGACGGCACTGACCGCCGCACGCTTCGTCGCCGATCCCTTCGGCGCACCGGGCGACCGTCTCTATCGGACGGGCGATCGGGTGCACCGCAGACAGGACGGCGGGATCGAGTATCGCGGACGCGACGACGGTCAGGTGAAGGTCCGCGGCTACCGCATCGAGCTCGCCGAGATCGAGAAGGCGGCGGAGAGCCACCCCGACATCGTGCAGGCCGCCGCGTCGGTCGGCGGCGCCACGG
>NZ_QOAY01000100.1:3040-5293 GCF_003314775.1 Microbacterium sp. H6
CGGCGCCACGGGCGGCGTTCTCCGGGTGCATGTGGTCGTCGCACCCGGCGCGCACCTCTCGCCCGACGCCGGCGATCCCGGTGAAGCGGAACAGGCGTTCATCGACGGGCTGCGGGCGCACCTGTCCGGCATCCTGCCTCCCTACGCCGTGCCGTCCCTGTTCGCCGTCGTCCCGGTGATCCCACTCACGGTCAACGGCAAGGTGGACAGGGACGCCCTTCCCGCACCGCGTGGCTCTGGCGGCGGCGAACCTCCGCAGGGGCGGGCGGAACGGCTCGTCGCCGCCGTCTTCACGAGAGTCCTCGGCGTGGCCGTCGGGCACCGGGACGAGGGCTTCTTCGACCTCGGCGGCCACTCCCTCCTGGCGATGCGGGTCGTGGCCCAGCTGGGCGAGGAGCTGGGAGTGCGGGTTCCGGTCGGGACCGTGATGGCCGCACCGACCGTGCGTGCTCTGGCCGCCGCGATCGGCGATCCTGCGAGGGATGCCGGTCTCGCGCCGGTGCTCGCGCTCCGCGAGCCGACGACGGACGCGCCACCGCTGTTCTGCGTGCATCCTGCCGGTGGCTTCGCCTGGCAGTTCGCGCCGCTGGTCCGCTTCCTCCCCGCCGGTACGGGCGTGATCGGGCTCCAGGCTCCGCTGCTCTCCGGTCGCGAGAGTGGGGCGCGCGACGTGGACGAGCTCGCGCTGGAGTACCTCGCGCGCATCAGGGAGATCGCACCGCACGGTCCGTATCGGCTGGCGGGGGACTCCTTCGGCGGCAACGTCGCCCACGCGATCGCCGCTCGGCTGGTCGCCGAGGGGGAGGAGGTCGACCTGCTCGCCCTCCTCGACCCGGCGCCGTTGTCCGGGGAGCAGGGAGCTTCTTCCTCTGCCGAGGTGTTCGGCTCGGACGACGAGGCCGCGGTGCGCGCCGAGCAGACCGCCTTCTTCGCGGAGCTTCGGGACGGGACCGGAGACTATCCGCACCTCAAGGAGGCGATCCGCGCCTCGCGCGGTGTGCTCGGGCTCGACGACCGTGCCACGGTCGATGCGATCGTCGCCAGCCACGCGTGGGCCTCAGGACTCATGGCCGCGTCCGTCTCGCCCGTCACCGACGTGCCGACGCTCCTGTTCGTCGCGGGACGGGAAGAGCCCGCGTCGACGGGCTGGGGTGTGCGACTCGGAGAGCGCGCGGAATGCTCCGTGCTGGACGTGGACCATGCCGGGATCGTCGCTCCCGTCGCGTGGGAGCGGATCGGACCGGCCATCTCGCGCCGTCTGGAGAGGGGCAGATGAGTCGTCGACCCGCGGGCGGCACCCAGGCCCATCCGGTCCGGTCGGCCGAACGGGGGCGACTGCTCCGCAGGGCGGCGTGGAGCGTGCGTGGACCGCTCGCGCTGTCGATGGCCGGTGCCGTCGTTCGTCAGGCCGGCTTCCTGGCTGCGCCCTTCGTGCTCCGGTTCGCGATCGACGACGGTGTGATCGGGGGAGACCTCGGTGCAGCGGCATGGTGGGCAGCGGTCGTGCTCGCAGCCGGGGTCGCGCAGTTCCTCGGGATGTGCGTGTGGGACCATTTCGCCAACCTCGCCGATGCGAGGACAGGGGTGCTCCTGCGTACACGCCTGCGCACGTGCGCGATCGCCGACTCGGGGCGCGCATCGGGCGGCACCGGCGATCTGGTGATCCGCGCGGGACGGGATGTCGATCTGGTCCGGGTCTGGGTGCACGGCCTCCCCACCTGGGTCGTGATCGCGGTCACGGTCGGGGTGCTCGTGCCGGGGCTCGCGTCGCTGGACCCCTGGCTCCTGGTGGTCGCGGGCGCCACGGTGCCGTGTCTGATCGTGCTCGCGGTCGTGTACCCCCGGCGATTCGAACGCGCGTCGATGCATGCCGCCGAGGCCCACGGCCGGCGGGCGGATGCGGTCGATCATCTGCTGCGCAGCGCCGTCACCGTGCGCGGGGCGGGGATGGAGAACACGGTGGTCGAGCGCCATGCACGACTTTCGGCCGACCTCTCCGAACGCACCGTGCGGGCCGGGGGCATCCTCGCCCGATGGACGGCCCTGGGCGAGGGGATCCCCGCCGTGGCCACCGCGGTCGGCGTGGTCGTCGCCGTGTTCGCGGTTCTCGACGGACGCCTCACGGTCGGTGGTCTCGTGACGTTCAGCGGGTGGATGGCGACCGTCGGGATCGCGGTGCAGGTCGGGCTCCAGCGGTGGACGCAGAGCGCGGACGCGCGTGTGGGCGCGGCACGGCTGCAGCCGGTCCTGGAC
>NZ_QOAY01000100.1:5434-5671 GCF_003314775.1 Microbacterium sp. H6
GGCCTCAGCGGGCCGACCGGAAGCGGCAAGTCGACCCTGCTGCGGGTGATGGCCGGGATCGAAGCCCCCCACGCGGGCCGCGTGCTCGTGGACGGTGCCCCGCCGACGGGACCCGTCGGCGGGGTGCATCTCGTCCCCCAGCGCCCCCTCGTGCTGAACGGGACCGTGCGGGAGAACCTCGCGCTCGGTGCGGCCACGGAAGACGGCGATGCCGACGACGCGCGCTATCGGCGTGCG
>NZ_QOAY01000100.1:5861-6029 GCF_003314775.1 Microbacterium sp. H6
ACCTCCGCTGTCGATGCGACGACGGGTGCCCGCATCATCGCGGCGATCACGGCGGTGGCGAGAGAGCGGATCGTGGTGGTGGCCGGGCATGGCGCGATCCTCGACGCGGCGGACGCGGTGCTGCGTCTTCCCGCGCGCACCGAGGTGTCGGCATGAACCGCGCAGCAG
>NZ_QOAY01000075.1:0-621 GCF_003314775.1 Microbacterium sp. H6
GAAGACACCGCGACTTCCGAACCTGTCGCGGGCTCGTCGGGCGCCGCGCTCGTCACCGCGTCCGCCGCCCGATCATCCACCGTGGCATCCTCCGCCACCGCATCAGCGGGAGGCCAGGGATCTCCTCCAGGCACGCGCGGCAGACCGCGTCGCAGCATCCGCGTCGCCATGGCTACTTCTTCCGTGCCTCGAGTGCCGCGATCACCTGTGGGACCACGGTGAACACATCGCCGACGATGCCGAAGTCCGCGACGTCGAAGATCGGCGCATCCGCGTCCTTGTTGATGGCGATGATGTTCTTCGATGTCTGCATGCCCGCGCGGTGCTGGATCGCTCCGGATATGCCGAGTGCGACATACAGCTGCGGCGACACCGAGACGCCGGTCTGTCCGACCTGATGGGACTGCGGGATGTAGCCCGCGTCGACGGCCGCGCGCGACGCACCGACGGCCGCGCCGAGCGCGTCGGCGAGCTCTTCGACGAGCACGAACTTCTCCTTCGACGCGAGACCTCGGCCACCGGAGACCACCTTCGTGGCTCCCCGCAGCTCGGGACGGGAGGAGGCGACCTCCACCGCCTCGACCGGGCCCGCCGTGGCCGCGACGGCCCCGGACGGAGTGA
>NZ_QOAY01000075.1:733-879 GCF_003314775.1 Microbacterium sp. H6
CCTCGACCGAGTGCGATGCGACGGCTTCGGCGCGCGCGTCGACAGCTCCCTGACGCACCGTGATCACCGGAGTCCCGAACGTGGGAGCCGAATCGACCAGGTACGCCCCGCCGTAGACCGAGTGGTGGGCCACGACGCCTTCGTCA
>NZ_QOAY01000075.1:928-2655 GCF_003314775.1 Microbacterium sp. H6
CGAGACCCCGACGGCATCGACCGACAGCGCACTCTTCGTGCGCACCGCGAAGCGCCCGGCGACGTCGCGGCCGGAGATCGAGTTCGAGATGAGGACGGCATCGGGTCGCACCTGGGCTGCGGCTGCCTGCAGTGCGTCGACGATCGGCACCGTGAGCGCAGCCGGGTCCCCGTCGGCGGTCAGCACCACGGATGCCCCCGCCGCCGCTGCCTGATCCACGGCCGCAGGACCGCCGCCGACGATCAGGGCCACCGGCGAACCGATCGTGGAGGCGGCGCCGATGAGGGCGGCCGTGCTGGTCGCGACGTAACCGGAGGGGTCGATGTCGACGAGGACGAGGATCGGGTTCTCGGAAGAGGTCATCTCACACCAGCCTGTTCTGCACGAGGTAGTCGACGAGCTTGTCGGCGGCGTCGCCCTCGTCGATGATCTTCACTCCGGCCGCGCGCGGGGGCTTCTCCGCCACCGCGGTCATGATGGTGCGCGGGGCGACGGACGGATCGGCCGAGACGTCGAGGTCGGCGAGGGAGAGCACCTCGAGCGGCTTCTTCTTCGCCGCCATGATGCCCTTGAAGTTCGGGAAGCGTGCGTCGGGGAGCGCCTCGGTGATGGAGATCACGGCGGGCAGCGGCGCCGAGACCGGCTGGCTCCCGGCGTCGGCGCCTCGCACTCCGGAGATGCCGTCGGGGGCGATCTCGACCGAGGTGAGAGCGGTGGCCTGGGCGAATCCGAGGTGCTCGGCCAGCATCGCGGGGATCACTCCACCGGAGCCGTCCGTCGACAGGTTGCCGGTGATGACGAGGTCGGGAGCGCCGCGGCGGATGGCCGCGGCCAGCACCTCGGCGGTGAGTCCGAGATCGGCGCCGGTGAGCTGCTCATCGGCGATGTGCACGGCGGATCCGGCACCGATCGCGAGAGCCCTGCGCACGGACGCGGTCGAGCTCTCCGGAGCCATCGAGACAGCGACCACCTCGGTGCCGTCGTTCTTGTCGGCGTAGCTGAGCGCGACCTCGAGGGCCCGCTCAGTGATCTCGTCGAGCACGACGTCGCCCGCCGCGCGATCGGCGAGTCCGGTCTCGAGATTCAGCTTGCGATCGCCATAGGTGTCCGGCACCTCTTTGACCAGGACGAAGATCTTCATCGATTGCTCCTCACGACTCCTGCAATTCTAGACCGCGATACTGAGTACCAACCCACTTGCGACTGAGACTCAGCGCTGACCGGGGCTGAGATGTGCCGAGATCGAGTGCGTCGCGCGCCGTCGCCGCGCCCCGCACTCCCGCCACTACCGTAGAGAGATGGCCAGACCCCGTCCGCTCCCCATCGATCCGCTCGCCGAGGCGAAGCGGCAGTGGCTCGCGCACGGATGGACGGAGGCCGCCGACGGCATGGCCCTGGTCACCTCGGTCATGCGGGCCCAGCAACTGCTGCTCGCACGCGTCGACGCGGCGCTCAAGCCGTTCGCCCTGAGCTTCGCCCGCTACGAGGTGCTGCGACTGCTCGCGTTCAGCCGCGCGGGCAGCCTTCCGCTGTCCAGCGTGGTCGCCCGCCTCCAGGTGCACCCGACCACGGTCACGAGCACGGCCGAGCGTCTGGTCCGCGATGGTCTGATCGCGCGTGAGCCGCACCCGCACGACGGACGCGCCGCACTCCTCGTGCTGACCGAATCCGGTCGGGAACTCGTGGAGCGCGCCACCCGGGCTCTCAACGCCGACGTCTTCGCCGAG
>NZ_QOAY01000075.1:2802-15106 GCF_003314775.1 Microbacterium sp. H6
GGCGATCGTGGCCCGGCTGCGCAAGGACGCCGGTGACTTCGCCGACCCGCGTCCGCAGCCCGAAGCGCTCTGACATGCCGCGGTTCGCGCTCGAGACGGTCATCGGCGCGACGCCCGCCGAGGTGTTCGCCGCCTCGCTCGACCCCGAACTGCACGTGAAGAGCATGGCCCGATTCGGCGAGACGATGGTCGAGGCGCCGGCGGGCGGCGTCTTCACCGAGGGGACGACGGCGACCTGGCGAGCACGCCACTTCGGCATCCCGTTCCGACTGCGCTCGCGGGTGTTCGACGTCGATCCGCCGCACGGGTTCTCGGATCGGCAGATCGCCGGGCCGTTCGCCGCGTTTTTGCACGAGCACCGCTTCGAGGAGCATCCGGACGGCACGCTCATGCGCGACACCGTGACGTTCCGCTCACCGTTCGGTCCGCTCGGTCGGCTGGTCGACGCGTTGGTCCTCGGCAGATACATGCGCCGCCTGATCTCCGAGCGCAACGCGATTCTCGCCGCCGAGTTCGGGGAGCCCGGGCGTACTCTTTCGGCATGAGCGAACTGCGCCTGCACACCGTCCTCACCGGCCGCGGCCCCGCGGCGGCCATCCTGCTCACCGACGATCAGGTCGCGTCCCTGGGTGCGGGCAAGGCGTTCCCCGTGGCCGTGACGATCGGTGGGCGCACCGCGCGTTTGCGCTTGGCACGCATGGGCAGCGAGAACATGATCGGCTTCAGCAAGGCCGTCCGCGCCGACCTCGGGCTCGACATCGGCCAGGAGATCGACGCTGTGATCAGAGTGGATGCGGCCGAGCGCACGGTCGACGTTCCGCCCGAGCTCGCCGCCGCGTTGGACGCCGACCCCGCACTGCGCTCCGCCTTCGACGCCCTGTCGTACTCGGTGCGCAAGGAGCACGCGCGAAGTGTGGCCGAGGCGAAGCAGGAGGCGACGCGCGAACGCCGGATCACGAAGATCGTCGACGCACTCCGCAGCTGACGGCGTGACGAACTCCGCAGAAGTACTCATCGGGCACCACGCAGAGCGCCGCTTCCGGCATGGCGCCCTCAGTTCTGCGGAGTCGTCCACGAGCGGTCAGCGGTTCTGGAAGTCCGGTGACCGCTTCTCCCGGAAGGCCGACATGCCCTCCTTCTGATCCGCGGTGTCGAACAGCGCGGCGAACGCCTGCTTCTCGTGCGCGAGCCCTTCGGCGAGGGTCGTCTCCATCGCCGCGTCCAGCGCGGCCTTGGCGGCGAACACGGACGGGAGCGACTTCGAGGCGATGCTGTCGGCGAGTTTCGTCGCCTCGGTCAGGAGCTCCGCGGTCGGCACGACACGGGACACGAGGCCGGAGCGCTCGGCCTCCTCCGCCCCCATGAACCGGCCGGAGAGCACGAGCTCGGCTGCTTTGTAGTAGCCGACTGCACGGATCAGACGCTGCGTGCCACCCATGCCGGGGATCACGCCGAGGTTGATCTCGGGCTGCCCGAACTTGGCGTTGTCGGCCGCGAGGATGATGTCGCACATCATGGCCAACTCGCACCCGCCGCCCAGCGCGAACCCGGAGACGGCCGCGATCACGGGGGTGCGCACCGCAGCGAACTCATGCCACACACCGAAGTGATCGGTCTCGAGCATCTGCGCCGCCGACATGCCCTCCATCTCCTTGATGTCGGCACCCGCGGCGAACGCCTTCTCCGACCCGGTGACCACGATCGCGCCGACGCCCTCGTCCGCATCGAAAGCGAGCGCGGCGGCGGTCACCTCCTCGGCGATTCTGCTGTTCAAAGCATTCAGCGCTTCCGGCCGGTTCAGGGTGATCCACCCCACCCGTCCGCGCTGCTCGACCAGGATCGTCTCGTACTCGGTCATGTCGCCCTCTCCGTCGTGGTTGCGTTCCACCTTCACCCCTGCGTTCGAATCGCGCAAATGGTGGCTCCCAGGTGCCCGATGGAACCATTCGCGCGATTCGAACGGCCGTCATCACACGCGGTCGTCGCGGATGTCGGTGATGATGCCGGAGAAGTCGCGGCTCGCCCCGTCTCCGGCAGCGAACGCGGCGTAGATCTCCTGGGCGAGTCGGCCCATCCGCGCATCCGTCGACGTCTGCTCGATCGCCTGCAGCGCGAGACCGAGGTCCTTCGCCATCAATGCACCGGCGAATCCGGGCTGGTAGTCGCGGTTCGCCGGGCTCGTGGGCACCGGTCCGGGCACGGGGCAGTTCGTCGTGATCGACCAGCACTGCCCTGACGCCTGGGACACGACGTCGAAGAGCGCCTGGTGCTCGAGCCCGAGGCGCTCCCCCAGCACGAATGCCTCCGCGACGGCGATCTGCGAGACCGCGAGCACCATGTTGTTGCAGACCTTGGCCGCCTGTCCGAGCCCAGATCCGCCGCAGTGCACGATGCGCTTTCCCATCACCTCGAGGAGCGGAAGTGCCGCGGCGAAGTCCTCGTCCGACCCGCCCACCATGAACGCGAGAGTGCCGTTCTCCGCGCCGACCACTCCCCCGGACACCGGGGCATCGACGTTGCGGTGTCCGGCGGCGAGAGCGAGCGCGTGCGCGGCACGGGCCTCGTCGACCGCGATGGTGGACGACTCGATGAACAGCGTGCCGGGTCGCGCAGCCGCGAGCAGCTCGGTGCGATACGCCTCGATCACGTGCTTCCCGGCGGGGAACATCGTGATGACGACATCCGCCTCCGCCACGGCCTCCGCCCCGCTCGCCGCCACCGCGATGCCGGCCGCCCGCGCTGCCTCGATCGCCGCCGGAACCAGGTCGAAGCCGTGCACCTCATGACCGGCGGCGACGAGGTTCTTCGCCATCGGCAGTCCCATGTGCCCGAGTCCGAGGAAGGCCACGGCCGCTTTCGACGACGACCCGGTCATGATGCGCTCCGCATCTGATCTCCGCCACGCTGCACGGACGCCGAGCCCGCCGGTCGCAGCATCTCGCGTCCGACGATCAGACGCATGATCTCGTTCGTTCCTTCCAGGATCTGGTGCACCCGCAGGTCGCGGACCACCTTCTCGATCCCGTAGTCCTGCAGGTAGCCGTAGCCGCCGTGCAGCTGCAGGGCGCGATTGGCGACGTCGAATCCGGCATCGGTCGCGAACCGCTTGGCCATGGCGCAACGCATCGTCGCGTCCGGCGCGTGCTCGTCGACCGCCTGCGCGCCATCGCGCACCATGAGGCGTGCGGCGTGCAGGTCGGTGCGCATGTCGGCGATCGCGAACAGGATCGACTGCTTCTCGGCGAGCGGTTCGCCGAACGCCATCCGCTCGTGGACGTACTGCACAGCCTTGTCGAGCGCCCATTGCGCCCCGCCCAGCGAGCACGCGGCGATGTTGAGCCGACCGCCGTTGAGCGCGGACATCGCGATCGCGAACCCGCGTCCCTCGTCGCCGAGCATGGCGGATGCCGGGACTCGGACGCCGTCGAGGATCACCTGTCGGGTGGGCTGCGCATGCCACCCCATCTTCTTCTCCGGTGCGCCGAAGCTGAGGGATTCGGAGTCTCCCGGCACGAGGAACGCGCTGATACCGCGTGCTCCCGGTTCTCCCGTGCGCGCCATCACGACGTAGACGGCGGCCTCGCCCGCACCGGAGATGAACTGCTTCACTCCCGTGAGCACGTAATCGTCGCCGTCGCGGACCGCACTCGTCGCGACGTTGGCCGCATCAGACCCCACCCCCGGCTCTGTGAGGCAGTAGCCGCCGAACTCCGACATCGCGGTGAGCTGCGGCAGCCACGTCGCGCGCTGGCTGTCATCACCGTAGGTGTCGATCATCCACACGACCATGTTGTGGATGGAGATGTACGCCGCGACCGCCGGGTCACCCTTCGCGAGCTCCTCGAAGATCGCGACGGTGTCGAGCCGACTGAGTCCACTGCCCCCGAACTCCTCGTCGACGTAGATACCGCCGAGCCCGAGCTCTCCTGCACGGTTCAGCGATTCCCGGGGGAACAGGTGCTTCTCGTCGCGTTCCGCGGCGTAGGTGGCGAGCTCGGTCTCGGCGAACTCGCGGACGGCGCCGATGATCGCCTCGCGCTCCTCGGCGGTGGTGGTGACGGTGGTCATGGTCATCGCTTTTCCTTAGAAGTTGGGTCCCTGAGCTTGTCGAAGGGTCAGTGCATCGTGGGGATGACGAAGCTGGCGCCGTCGCGGATGCCTGCCGCGGGCCAGCGACTCGTCACCGTCTTGGTCTTCGTGTAGAAGCGGAAGGCATCGGTGCCGTGCTGGTTGAGGTCGCCGAAGCCGCTGCGCTTCCACCCGCCGAACGTGTAATAGGCGATCGGCACGGGGATCGGCACGTTCACCCCGACCATCCCGACCTCGACGCGGGCGGCGAAGTCACGAGCCGCGTCGCCGTCGCGCGTGAAGATGGCGACCCCGTTGCCGTACTCGTGCTCCGAGGCCATGCGCAGCGCCTCCTCGTAGTCGGCGGCGCGGGCGATCACGAGCACAGGGCCGAAGATCTCCTCGCGGTAGATCGCCATGTCGGTGGTGACGTGGTCGAACAGGGTCGGTCCGAGATAGAACCCCTCTTCGTGCCCTTCGACCGTGAAGCCGCGACCGTCGGCGAGCAGCGTCGCACCCTCGTCGATCCCCTGCTGGATGTAGCCTTCCACCCGTTCGACGGCCGCCCGCGTGACCAGAGGTCCGTAGTCGACGTCCGCGGCGAGGGAAGGCCCCACCCGCAGCTGGGCGACACGTTCGGTGAGCTTCGCGGCGAGGGCGTCTGCGGTCTCCTGCCCCACCGGTACGGCGACCGAGATGGCCATGCAGCGTTCGCCCGCCGAGCCGTAGCCGGAGCCGATCAGCGCGTCGACGGCCTGGTCGAGGTCGGCATCCGGCATCACGATCATGTGATTCTTGGCACCGCCGAAGCACTGCGCGCGCTTGCCGTGGGCTGCGGCCGTCGCGTAGATGTACTCCGCGATGGGCGTGGACCCGACGAAGCCGACCGCGCGGATGCGGTCGTCGGTGAGCAGCGTGTCGACCGCCTCCTTGTCGCCGTGCACCACGTTGAGGACGCCGGCGGGCAGGCCCGCCTCGAGGAAGAGTTCGGCGATGCGCACCGGCACGGAGGGGTCACGCTCGCTGGGCTTGAGCACGACCGCATTGCCGGCGGCGAGCGCGGGGCCGGCCTTCCACAGCGGGATCATGGCGGGGAAGTTGAAGGGCGTGATCGCGGCGACGACCCCGAGCGGCTGCCGCATCGAGTACACGTCGATGCCGGCTCCGGCGCCGGTGGAGTACTCGCCCTTGAGGAGGTGCGGAGCACCGGCGGAGAACTCGATGACTTCGAGCCCCCGCTGGATGTCGCCCTTCGCGTCGTCGACCGTCTTGCCGTGCTCGCTCGCGAGGAGTTCGGCCAGAGACGTCATCTCGCGCTGCACCAGGTCGAGGAAGCGCAGCAGCACGCGGGCGCGCTTCTGCGGGTTGGTCGCCGCCCACGCCACCTGCGCCTCTTCGGCGTTCGCGATCACGCGGCGCACCTCGTCGGCCGATGCGAGCGGAACCCTGGCCTGCACAGCGCCCGTGCTCGGATCGAACACGTCGGCGAAGCGACCCGAATCGGGAGTGAGAAGCGATCCGCCCACGAAGTGCGGGATAGTACGAGTCATTGTGTGACATCCCTCCGTGCCGTCATTGGCACATTGGGGAGTTTACTCGGAGTACCGGACATTTACTAGGACATCCTCGTATCTTCCGGATCAACCTCGCCCTCGGCAGTGTTGGGTGTTCGCATCGCGTTCACCGTCCGGCCATCTCGCCCGGGTAGAACTGCAGATGCGCGGACAGAGACTCAGACCGGATCGGGTGTCACGTCCACCGCGCGCACGGTGAGCGCTCTCGCTCCCGTCGCGGCTCCCACGCCGCGTGACCCCCGCCGAATCGGGTCGGCGGGGGTCTCTCTGTGCACGGGCGGATCCGGCCGGGAACCTCCCGCAACCGAATTAGAATCGACCAAGCGCCGTCACCCTGGCGCATCCGCTCCGGCGCCCCGACCCCTGGCGCCCGTTCCCGAGGACCGCACCATGTCCGAACCCCTCACCGTGTCCATCCGCCGCGAAGTCGACCCCGAGCGCATCGTCGAGGCGACCGCCTGGGTGCAGACGGGGGTGAACCTCGCGACGAAGTATCCGGGCTTCCTCGGCTCAGGCTGGGTGCGCGCCGGCGAAGACTCGCAGGTCTGGCACATGCTCTACCGCTTCGCGAGCGAGGATTCGCTCACCGCGTGGGAGCAGTCGGCCGAGCGGGCATGGTGGCTGTCGATGGGCGAAGGTTTCGTGCGCAGCGAGCGCTCCAAGCGCCGCACCGGGATCGAGGGCTGGTTCGACGAGCCGACCACCGGGACGATCACGCTTCCGTCCTCCGACGGCACCACCGAGACGGTCACTGTCGTACCCGCCCCGCCGCGCTGGAAGCAGGCGACCTCGATCTGGCTGGGCTTCTTCCCCGTCAACCTCGCCTTCACCTACGCGATGAGCCCGGTTCCGGGATGGAACGAACTGCCGATCTGGTTGCGGGTGCTCGTCACCACGCTCGTGCTCACGCCGATCATGGCGTACTGGGTTCTCCCGTTCGTCACCCGGTCGCTGCGGAGCTGGCTCGCCCGCTGACCGCGCGCTCGGCGTCGTGCTCCTGAGCGACCGCGAGCATCGGTTTTCCACGCCCGCCGCTCCCGCGCCACGCGGGCACCGGCCGGTACGGTGAGCCCATGCGATCGACACCCCGCGCCCTCCGCATCGCTCTCGCCACCGTCGCGGCGCTCAACCTCCTGTCGGCTCTGATCGGAATGGTCGGGTTGACGGTCGGCGGCGGGATGGGACTGCCGCCCGAATGGCTCGACGGCAGCATCTTCGACTCCTACGTCTGGCCGGGGATCATCCTGGGCGTCGTCGTCGGCGGCGTGCAGGCGCTGGCTCTCGTCGCGCAGTTCGGCCGATTCGGCGTCGCGTGGGCGATGCACGCGGCGGCCGGGCTGACGATGATGATCTGGATCTTCGTCGAGATCGCCATGATGCTCGTCTGGTCGCCGCTGCACGGCATCTTCTTCGCGACCGGCCTGATCCAGACCGTGCTGGCGGTGCTCGCGCTGGGTGCCTGGCCCCGACCCTTCTTCGCGCGGGACAGCCGGACGCACTGATGGCTGTCCCCGCGACGAAGGACGACCTGCTCACGGCGATCCGGACGGAGTACGCGCGCTTGTGCGCCGACCTGGATCGGGTGCCGACGGACTCCGCCCGCGAACTCGTGCTGCCCGGTCATGTCAAGGACACCATGATGAGTCCGGCGGACCTTCTCGCTTATCTGATCGGCTGGAACGAGCAGGTGCTCACCTGGCACGAGCGTCGCGCCGCCGGGCTCCCCGACGAGCTGCCGGCGGCAGGTTTCGGCTGGAACGACCTCGGGGCTTTGGCTCAGCACTTCTCCCGCGACCACGAGAACGCGTCCTGGGTGGAGCTGCGTGCACGCCTCGACGACGCAGAGCAGCGGATCGAAGCCCTCGTCCTGAGTCGCTCGGACCAGGAGCTCTACGGCGCCCCGTGGTACCGCACCTGGACGATGGGGCGCATGATCTCGCTCAACACCTCATCCCCCTACCGGAACGCGCGTGGTCGCATCCGCCGCTGGCTCCGGGCCCGCTGAGCGCCGGCTCAGGTCCCCTTCCCCGGCGAGACCCCCTCGTCGGGCGAATCCACGAGCGAGAGCGGATCCGCAATGTCCTCCAGCGACTTGCCCGCGGCGCTGACCCCGAAGATTCCGCAGATGACGCCGCCGAACATCATGATCGCCGCCCCGAGCACGTACCCCCAGAACAGGGGGCCGCGGTCGCCCGACTCGGCACTCGCGCCGATCAGCGACCCGTAGAGCACCGGAGCGATGGCCCCGACGAGCTGCCCGATCGAGAAGACGTACGAGATCACCTGGCTGCGCAGTTCGAGCGGGAAGATCTCGCTCACCGTCAGGTATGCCGCCGACGCACCGGCCGAGGCGAAGAAGAACGACGCGCACCAGAACGCCGTGTGCGTGGCCGCGTTCAACACGCCCGCGTTGAACAGGAACGCGCTGACGAGGAGGATCAGGCCCGCGAGCACGTACGTCGAGAACAGCATCCGCCGCCGCCCCCAGGTGTCGAAGAAGTGCCCGAGGATGAGCGCCCCGGCGAGGTTCCCGACGGCGAACACGATGAAGTACTGCGACGCCGAAGCGGGCGGGGTGTCGTAGAAGTTCTCCAGCACCAGCGCGTACGTGAAGAAGATGGCGTTGTAGAGGAAGGACTGCGTCACCATCATCGTGATGCCCACCAGCGTGCGCCGCGGGTACTTCTTGAACAGCACCTTCGCGATCACGAGGAACGGCACGCGGCCGTACTCCTTGACCGTGATGGCCTTGCTCTCGTCGACGGGTGGGATCGTCTTGCCCTCCTTGCGGATGCGCTCCTCGATCTCGTCGACATTGCGCTCCGCCGCCTCTTCGCGTCCGTGCGTCATCTGCCAGCGCGGGCTCTCCGGGATGTGCCGGCGCATGTAGATGAGCAGCAGTCCGAGGAGGGGTCCGAGGAAGAAGCTGAGCCGCCACCCGATGTCCTCGGGAAGGATGTCGGTGTTCAGGAAGAACACGTTGGCCACGGCACCGAGCGCCGCACCACCCCAGTAGGTGCCGTTGATCGCGATGTCGACACGTCCGCGGTAGCGCGCCGGGATGATCTCGTCGATCGCCGAGTTGATGGCCGCGTACTCGCCGCCGATACCGGCGCCGGCCACGAAGCGCCAGATGTAGAAGAACCACGGCGCGAAGGCTAGCCCTGCGACCGCGGAGCCCACGAGGTACACGGCAAGGGAGACGAGGAAGAGCTTCTTGCGTCCCAGGCGATCGGTGAGGCGTCCGAAGAAGAGGGCACCGAAGACCTGACCGAGCAGGTAGCACGTGCCGGCGAGCCCCACCTCGGCCGGGCCCATGCCGAGGGTCGCGGCGTACCCGTTCGCGGCGACGATCTGCACCTCGAGGCCGTCGAGGATCCACGAGAACCCGAGCCCGACGACGATCAACCAGTGGAATCGCGACCACGGCAGCCGGTCCATACGTGCGGGGACGAGTGACCTGACCTCCTTGACGGCGGCATCGGATGCGGACATGGACCCTCCTTCGTACGGGACGTGCTTCCGTCCCCGGGGTCTGTCCTACTCCCGTCGCCGACTTCGCCGCAGCCACCTTGACCCGGGAGCCTCCGGGGCGCTACAGCGTTGGAATCGCGCGAAGGTTCCATCCCGGGTGGAGATGGAGCCATTCGCGCGATTCGAAGGGCGGGGTCAGCCGACGTGGCGCTCGTCAGGGCCGTCGTAGAAGGAGAGGGGGCGGATGAGCGCGTTCGATCCGGCCTGCTCGATCACGTGGGCCGTCCACCCGGTCACCCGGGCCGCGACGAACAGCGGCGTGAAGGTGAGGGTGTCGAAGCCGATCAGGTTGTACGCGGGACCAGAGGGGTAGTCGAGGTTCGGGTAGATGCCCTTGCGGGCGACGAACTCCGACTCGAGCGCGTCGTACAGAGCCGCGACCTCCGGGCGGTCGTAGTGCTCCACCAGGGTGTCGAGCGCGGCCTTCATGGTCGGCACGCGGGAGTCGCCCCTCTTGTAGACGCGGTGCCCGAAGCCCATGATCTTGCGCTTCTCCGCGAGGGCCTTGTCAAGCCAGGACTCCACCGCGTCCGCCGACCCGATCTCGTCGAAGATGTGCAGCACGGCCTCGTTGGCCCCTCCGTGCAGCGGACCCTTGAGTGCACCGATGGCACCGACGACGGCCGAGTAGATGTCACTCAGCGTCGAGGTGATCACCCGCGCGGTGAAGGTCGAAGCGTTGAAGGAGTGCTCGGCGTAGAGGATCATCGACCGGTTGAAGGCGTCGACCACGACGTCGTCCGCCTCCTCCCCGAAGGTCATCCAGAGGAAGTTCGCCGAGTAGTCGAGGTCGTCGCGCGGGGCGATGAGCTCCTGGCCACGACGACGACGCTGACCGTACGCGACGATGGCCGGCAGCGCGGCGAACAGCCGGATGCTGCGCTCGAGGTTCTGCTCCGGGCTGCCGCCCGCATCGAGCACCGAACCCCCGGCGCCGGGATCGGACGCGCCGATCAGGCTGACCGCGGTGCGCACCTCGTCCATCGGATGCGCCTCGAGCGGCACCAGGTCGATCGCCGCCTTCACGTTGTCGGCGAGCGCGCGGTGCTTCCGCTCCTCCAGCCGGAACGCGGCGAGTTCTTCGGGGGTCGGCAGCTCGCCGTTCCACAGCAGATACGCCACCGCCTCGAAGGGCTGGGTGTCCGCCAGCTCCTGCACCGGGTAGCCGCGGTACAGCAGGCTGTTCGTCTCGGGGTTGACCTTCGAGATCGCGGTCGTGTCGACGACGACGCCCGCAAGGCCCTTCTTGATGTCCGGCTCGGTCATGGTCACTCCTTCGTGATGGTGAAGTTGAAGACGCCCGAGTCGAAGTGGTTGTACGACTCGTAGTCGATCAGATCGTAGAGATCGGCGCGGTGCTGCATCTCGCCGAGCTTCGAGGTCAGGTGCCCCTCGTCGTTCAGAGTATCCAGTGCGCGGCCGGCGGCCCCCATCGAGATGCGCAACAGCGACACCGGCCAGATGACCAGGTTCACTCCGGCGTCGCGGAGGCTGTCGACGGAGAACAGCTCGCTCTTGCCGAACTCGGTCATGTTCGCCAGGATCGGCACGTCGAGCGCCTCGGCCATCGCCTCGAACTCGCCCAGGGTGCGCATCGCCTCGGGGAACACGGCGTCGGCGCCGGCATCCACCAGCGCCTTCGCGCGGTCGATCGCGGCGTCCAACCCCTCGACGGCCCGGATGTCGGTGCGCGCCATGATGAGGAAGTTCTCGTCGCGGCGGGCGTCGGCCGCGGCACGGATCCGCTTGATCGCGGTGTTCTCGTCGACCACGGCCTTGCCGTCGAGGTGACCGCAGCGCTTCGGGTTGATCTGGTCCTCGATGTGGGTGCCGGCGAGACCCGCGTCTTCGAGCTCCTGGATCGTGCGGGCGACGTTCATCGGTTCCCCGAAGCCGGTGTCGGCGTCGACGATCGCGGGGAGGTCGGTCATGCGGGCGATCTGCTTGGCGCGGCCGGCGACCTCGGTGAGCGTGGTGAGGCCGATGTCGGGGAGCCCCAGGTCGGCGGAGAGCACGGCGCCGGAGATGTAGACGCCGTCGAAGCCCTTCTGCTCGATCAGTCGGGCGCTCAGCGGATTGAACGCTCCGGGGAAGCGCAGCAGCTCCCCGGAGGCCAGTCGCTCCCGGAAGAGGCGCCTCTTCTCGGCAGGTGTGACGGTGGAGTACAGCATCAGAACAGACCCTTCGGGGCGTCGGCGGCTTCGAGCAGTCCGGGCTTCGCGACGATCGACAATTCGCCGACCTCGGCAGCGGTCAGTTCGGGCAGGCGCTGCACGAGGGCGAGGAAACGCTCGATCTCGGCGGGCTCGAGCACGGGCTCCGCCAGCAGACGGAACTTCGCGATGTAGTTCTCGCGGGCGAAAGGGCGCGCTCCGAGGGGGTGCGCATCGGCCACGGCGATCTCGTCCACCACGACCTCACCGTCGGTGAGGCGGATCTCGACGCGACCGCCGAACGCCTTCTCGGCCGGGTCCTCGGAGTGGTAGCGGCGCGTCCACTCGGCATCCTCGGCCGTGGTGATCTTGTGCCACAGCGCGACCGTGTCGGCGCGACCAGCGCGCTCGGGGGCATAGGAGTCGACGTGGTGCCAGCCGCCGTCCTGCAGGGCCACCGCGAAGATGTACGGCACCGAGTGGTCGAGGGTCTCGCGCGACGCGGTGGGGTCGTACTTCTGCGGGTCGTTCGCGCCCGAGCCGATCACGTTGTGCGTGTGGTGGCTGGTGTGGATGACGATGGACTCGATGTTCGCAGGGTCGCGCAGCGCGGGGTTCTGCAGGCCGAGCTTGCGGGCGAGGTCGATTAGCGCCTGCGCCTGGTACTCGGCGGAGTGCTCCTTCGTGTACGAGTCCAGGATCGCGCGCTTGGGCTCGCCGGCGGCGGGCAGCGGCACGTCGTACGAGGCGTCCTTGCCGTCGAGCATCCACGCGATCACGCCGTCTTCACCTTCGTAGATCGGCGCGGGGCTGGTCTGACCGCGCATCGCCCGGTCGACCGCCTCGACGGCCATCTTCCCGGCGAAGGCCGGGGCGTGCGCCTTCCAGGTGGAGATCTCACCCTTGCGGCTCTGGCGGGTGGCGGTCGTGGTGTGCAGCGCCTGGCCGACCGCCTGGTAGATCGTCTCGACGTCG
>NZ_QOAY01000075.1:15130-18726 GCF_003314775.1 Microbacterium sp. H6
CCGAGGAGAGTGCCGATACCGGCGGCCGCGGACGGGCCGAGGTGGGCGACGTGGTCGATCTTGTGCTTGTGCAGGCAGATCGCGCGCACCAGGTCCATCTGGATCTCGTAGCCGGTGGCGATGCCGCGCACGAGAGCCTGGCCGTCCTTGCCGGTGTGCTGAGCGACCGCGAGGATCGGCGGGATGTTGTCGCCGGGGTGCGAGTACTCGGCTGCGAGGAACGTGTCGTGGTAGTCGAGTTCACGCACGGCGACGCCGTTCGCCCAGGCCGCCCACTCGGGGCTGGTGCGGTGATCGAGCGCGGCGCCGAAGAGGTTCGCGCCGACGCCGCCGGTCGAGACGGGGTGGCTGAACGCCTGCGCACGAGCCGCGTTGATCGGCGCACGGGTGAGGGAAGCGGCGGCCACCGACGCGTTGTCGATGATGCGGTTGATGATCATGTCGATGACGGGCTGCTCGACCTCGACCCGGTCGGCGGCGACCTCGGCGATCTTCCAGGCGAGCTGGTCTTCCCTGGCGAGGTTCTCGTCGCTCCGGTGCACACGGACGTGGTGGCTGACGGTCATTTCTTATCCTTCACTGTTACGGGAATCAAGGGAGTCGAGGATGCCGGCGAGCGCGTTGTGCAGGTGCACGTGCGTGGCATGGGCGGCGAGGTCGCCGTCGCGGGCGGCGAGTGCTTCCGCGATGGTGCGGTGCTCGGCGGCGGAGGCGGCGAGTCGGGCCGGCTTGTCCCTGGCCATCCGCCGCACTCTCACGAGGTGGGTGCGCACGGTGCGCAGCGCGGAGGCGATGTAGTCGTTGGCGACGGCTGCGTCGAGGGCCGCGTCGAAGCGGGCGATGAGCGCGCAATAGGCGTCTCGACCCTCGACGGCGTCGAGGTCGACATGCGCGAACTCGTCGGCGAGGGCTGCGAAGAGCTGCGCGTCGCCCCGGGCGGCGGCGAGGCGTGCCGAGGATTCCTCGAGCGCCCGACGGATCTCGAAGAGGGAGCGGATGTCGTCGGCGTCGAGGTCTGCCACGACGGTGACGCGCGGAGACTGCTGCACCACGAGCCCGTCGGCGATCAGGCGACGGAGCGCCTCGCGCATCGGTGTACGGCTCACTCCCAGGCGCTCGGCCTGCTCGACCTCGCCGAGCACGAAGCCGGCCGGCAGGGCACCGGACTGGATGCCGTCGAGCAGCGCCGCATACGCGCGGTCACCCGCGGAGGTGCGTTCAGCGACGAGACTCATCCCCTCAGTGTATACATAAACCCGCCCTGCGCTCCTCCTATCACCCCCTGCGCCGACTGTACGTATACAAAACTCCGCTCCGGTCGCGAGGGGCGGGCTCGCCGAGCTTCACCACGACCACGCCGATCAACACCAGCACACCGCCGAAGGCCTGCAGCAGGTCGGGGAGCTGGCCGAGCAGCAGCCAGCCGAACAGCAGCGCGGCCACGACCTCCGCGAGTGCGACGAAGGAAGCGAGCCGCGACCCCAGCATGCGCGTCGAGGCGATGCCCAGCAGATAGGCGAGAGCGGTCGCCACCACCCCCATCGCGAGCACCGGGACGAACCAGGGAACACTGCCGAACCGGTAGGAGATGTCGTCGGTCGTCCATGCGATCGGCAGCACGCCGATCGCGCCGGCCGCAGTGAGCCCCAGTGCCCCGAGCAGGAGCCCGCTGCCGGCCAGGGCGAGGGGCGGCAATCCCGTGTCGGCCTTGGCTGACAGCACGAAGTAGGCGGCAGCGCCCACCATGGCGCCGAGGGCCCACAGGATTCCGGGCACGTTGACGTCGGCACCCGTGAGGACGTCGAGCATGAGCACGAGCCCGACGAAAGCGATCGCCGCACCGAGCAGGCTCTTGCGGCTCGGCCGCTCCCCTCTCCGCAGCCAGAGCCACAGCAGTACCGCGACCGGGGCGGTGTACTCGATGAGCAGCGCCAGCCCGACGTCCATCACCGCGACCGCCTGGAAGTAGAACAGCTGGGTCGCGGCGACCGCGAGCAGCCCGTAGGCGAGGATCATGCCCGCATTGCGCCGCAGCAGCGTCCACCGTCCTCGCAGCGACAGGATCGTGGGGACGAGCAGCACGAGGGCGGCGACCCAGATGCGCGCGGTGACGGCGGCACCGGGACTCCACCCTGCGTCGATGAGCCCCCGCGCCCATCCGCCGGACATGCCGAAGGCGAAGGCCGCGGCGAGGGCGAGCGGCAGCCCGAGACGCACGCCCCTGGCGGAGTGCACAACCGCGTCATTGCTCACCGTACTCATGATCGATGACGCTACTCCCGCGCGTTGTAACATGTCAATATGATCTTCACCGATGACACGGAAGAGGCGTTGCGCTCCGCGGTCTGGCTCGCGAACTCGGCGGAGCAGCCGGACACGCTCACCGACATCGACGACGAGGGCACCTTCCTCCACGAGTTCCCCTACACCGGCCGCCTGGACCGCGATGAGGCCGAGGTCGCCTCGCTTCGCGGACTGCGTCCCCGGCTCCGTGCGATGCTGCTGGCGCCGCGCGACGAGATGGCCGCGCACGTCAACGACGCCCTTGCGGAGTCCCGCCTCACCCCCGCGCTGCGCCGTCATGACGGCGTGGACTGGCATCTGCACGCGGTGGCGGACGAACAGCCCCTTGCCGAACGCATCCTGATCGAGACCGCGATGGCCCTGATCGACGTCATCCGTGCTGACGAGGGCTCGCGCCTCACGGTCTGCGAGGACGATACCTGCCAGGCCATCGCGCTCGACCTCTCCCGCAACCGCTCGAAGCGCTATTGCTCCACCACGTGCGCGAACCGCAACGCCGTCGCCGCCTACCGCGCGCGCCGCGCCGAGTCCTGAGCCGACGCCGAATCCTGAGCCGACGCAGAGCCCTGGGCCTGAGCCGGCGCAGGAGCCTCCTCCGACGCACCCGCGCCGACACCCGCCATGCGCGGGCGGGAGTGCTTCCGCCAGGCCAGCGGTGAACGACCGAAGCGCCGGCGGAAGGCTCGCGAGAACGCCGCCTCCGATTCGAACCCGACCGCATGCGCGACGGCACCGACCGCCATCGCCGTGGTCTCGAGAAGCTTCGAGGCGGCAAGCATCCGACGCTCCGCCACGTAGGCGGCAGGCGACTGACCGACGACGGCGGTGAACCGGTGGGCGAAGGCGGACCGTGACTGGTGCGTCAGGGCTGCGAGGTCGTCGACCGTCCACGGATGCTCGGGATTACGGTGGATCGCCGCCAAGGCCGGCGCGAGGGTCTGGTCGAGCGCGGTGGCCAGCCACCCCGGCTCGACCTTGTCGGAGGCCGACCACTCCCGCAGGGCATGGATGAAGACCAGGTCCAGGATGCGCGAGATCATGATGCACGCGCCGGGTCGGCGCTGTCCGAGCTCATCGAGCAGCAGTCGCAGGCTCAGCCCCAGCCACTCGTTTCCCGGCCGGGCCGACGATATGTGCACCACCGGGGGAAGAGCAGCCATCGACGGGCCGCCGAGCTCGCTCTGCGCGCGGAACTCGCCGGTGACCCAGCCCGGCGCCGCCTCCGCGCCGGTGCCGCGGTCGGACTCGACCAGCTCGCGGGCAGGGACCGTCGAATCGGCGGTGGCGATGCT
>NZ_QOAY01000075.1:18765-22011 GCF_003314775.1 Microbacterium sp. H6
CGCGAGCCCCTGACGGACCAGCACGAAATCACGGGGCTCGAGCACGATCGGCATCGCCTGACCGTCGACCCGGACGATCAGCCGCGAGTCGACGGCGAAGTGCACTCGAGTGACGCCCGAGGGGATGTCCACGTGGAAAGGAGCGGGCGGCGCGTAGAGCATCGCGTCCCGCCCGTCCAGGCGAGCGTGCAGGAGTGCTTCCGAGAGCGCGTCCACGGCATGATCGGCAGTCGATGCAGGATCGGCATGTTTTCGCAGGTCATCAGTCATGGTTTTTGCCCCAGAGTCCAACCTACTCTCTTCTTGGTTCCAGACCAGGAACCAACCGAAGGTCACGCGCGCACTGCACGAGCGACCGCGAAAGACAGGAGACGAACATGTCCGACAAGCCCGCCATCGTCCTGGTCCACGGCTTCTGGGGAGGGGCAGCTCACTGGGGTCCCCTGATCCTCGAACTCCGTCGCCGCGGCTACGACGATCTGCACGCGGTCGAGAACCCGCTCACCTCCCTCGCCGACGACGCAGAGCGCACGCAGAAGATGGTCCGTCAGATCGACGGCCCCGTCCTCCTCGTCGGGCACTCCTACGGCGGCGCCGTCATCACGGAGGCCGGCGACCTGCCCAACGTGGTGGGCCTCGTCTACGTGGCGGCGTTCGCCCCCGACGCCGGCGAGAGCGCAGGGCAGATCACTCAGGAGAACCCACCGGCCGCGGTCGACGCCATCGCCCCCGACTCGGACGGCTATCTGTGGATCGCACAGGACCGCTTCCACGAGAGCTTCGCCCAGGACCTCTCCGCCGACGACGCGCTGGTCATGGCCGTCACCCAGAAGGCCCCCCTGGGGTCGACGTTCGGTGACACCGTGACGACGCCCGCATGGAAGGCGAAGCCCACCTGGTACCAGGTCTCGACCGCCGACCGGATGATCAATCCCGACAACGAACGACGCATGGCGACGCGCATGAACCCGCGTCAGGTCGTCGAGCTCGACGCCAGCCACGCCTCGCTGGCCTCGCAGCCGGCGGCGATCGCCGACCTCATCGATGCTGCGGTCGCGGGGTCGGGCGCGAGCTGACCCGAGTACAGGGCGGGCTCTCCGCGGTGTGCCGTGCACCGGACCGGGGAGCCCGTCGCTGCGCGCGCGCTCATCCTCATCGCGTGCGAGGGTGCAACCCGCTCTGGACGCCACCTGTCATAACAGGTAGGGTGAACCTGTCATTACAGGTTGCGCAGCGTCGCAGCACCCGTTACGAGGAGCACCGATGCCCGAGTTCCACGCCCCGCCGATCTCCCCCCTGGCGATCGCCTTCGACGCCGAGAAGCTCACGCTCTCGCCCGAAGGGCCGACTCTCACCCGGCGGATGTCCGACCTCGAAGGGCTCTTCCTCGACGCAGAGGCCTGGGCAACGGCATCAGCCGGCGAGAACCCCGTGGTCTACACCGTGGTCAGCTCCCCCGTGCCCGAGGTCGACCGCGAGCTGCCCCAGTCGATCACCACGATCATGCCCGGGGACACGAGCGGAGAGCTCTGGATGACCAAGGGCCACCAGCACCCGAACCATCAGGGCGAGATCTACCTGGCGCTGAAAGGTCGCGGCGGACTGCTCATGTTCGACGGCGAGCGCACCGAATGGCTCGACATGCTCCCTGGCACGATCGGCTACATCCCGCCTGGGTGGGCGCACCGCTCGGTGAACACCGGCGACGAGCCGTACTCCTTCCTCGCGGTGTACCCGGGTGGAGCGGGCCACGACTACGGCTGGGTGCTGGAGCACGGGATGGGTTCGCGGGCTTACCGGTCGCCCGAGGGCGTCGAGCTGCGTCCGTACGCGGGATAGGCGCCGCCATGATCATCGCGCACGACCTGGGCACGACGGGGAACAAGGCCTCCCTGCACCACGACGACGGCCGGATCGTCGCCTCGGTCACCGTCGCCTACCCCGCGCACTTCGCCGCGGGCGGCGTCGCCGAGCAGAACCCGGACGACTGGTGGAACGCGGTCGTCGCCGCCACACGTGACCTGATCGCCCGCACCAGCACGCCCACGAGCGACATCGTCGGACTCGTGGTGAGCGGACAGATGATGGGCGCCGTCCTCCTCGATGCCGAGGGCGAGCCCGCGCGACCGGCGATCATCTGGGCCGACACGAGAGCCGGAGCCCAGCAGCGCGAGCTCGAGGACGCGATCGGCGCCGAACGCGCGTACGGGATCCTGGGGCACCGTCTGAACCCCACCTACTCGGTCGAGAAGATCATGTGGGTGCGCGACAACGAGCCCGACGTCTGGGCGCGCGTGCGCCGGGTCTGTGTCGCGAAGGACTTCATCGTGCTGCGCCTCACCGGGCGTCTGGCGACGGACCGTTCCGACGCGTCAGGCACCAACGCCTACGACCAGGCGGCCGGCACCTGGTCGGACGAGGTGCTGCGGGCCGCACGCCTCGACCGCGCGCTGTTCCCCGAGATCCTCGAGTCGACGCAGATCGCGGGAGCGCTGACGGATGCCGCTGCGACCTCGCTCGGGCTGCACACGGGCGTGCGTGTGGTGATGGGCGGCGGCGACGGCCCCCTGGCCGCGGTCGGATCGGGCGTGGTCGCTCCGGAGGACGGCGCCTACGTGTGCCTCGGCACCTCGTCGTGGATCTCGTTCGCAGCGGACGCTCCGCTGCACGATCCGGGAATGCGCACCTTCACGTTCGACAACGTCGTCCCCGGCTCGTTCGTGCCCACGGCGACCATGCAGGCCGGCGGTGCCTCCGTGCAGTGGATCGCCGAGGCCCTCTCCCCCGACCCCGCCCACCCGGAGACCGGACGGCTGACGGCCGAGGCCTCCGCCGATGTCGACACCGACGACCTCTACTTCCTCCCGTACCTGCTCGGTGAGCGCTCCCCGCTGTGGGACCCGGACGCCCGTGGCGCATTCGTCGGTCTCTCGCGGCACCACGGTCGGGCCCACCTCGTTCGCGCCGTGCTGGAGGGCACCGCGTTCAACCTGCTCAGCTGCATCCAGGCATTCCGCGCGTCGGGCGCCGTGATCGACCGCATCGATGCGGTCGGCGGCGGAGCGCAGAGCGACGTGTACCTGTCGGTGCTCGCCGACGTCTGGGGAGTTCCCGTTCGTCGCCGCACGATCGTCGAGGAGGCGAACAGCCTCGGAGCCGCCGTGACGGCCGCGGTCGGGCTCGGGATCACCGACTTCTCGGCAGCACGTGCCCTCAGCGAGGTCACCGCCGAGTTCGCCCCGGATG
>NZ_QOAY01000075.1:22055-22282 GCF_003314775.1 Microbacterium sp. H6
GCCGCCATGCCGTGTACGCCGAACGGCACGCGCGGTTCACGGATGCCTACGCGGCCCTCGCGCCGTGGTTCGCCGGACGGCCGCGCTGATGGCTGTGATCCTCGTCACCAGCCGATCCTTCTCGGACGGCGACCTCGATCTGGTGGAGCGGGCAGCGCAGTCCGGACACCGCGTCCTCCGCGGGCCCGCGCACCACGACATGGACGAGCTGCGGTCGCTGCTGCACG
>NZ_QOAY01000297.1:0-5417 GCF_003314775.1 Microbacterium sp. H6
CGAGCTCGGCCACGGCGAGTTCGTCGTCGTCGTAGTGGAAGCCGCCCGCGCGCGGGCGGATCAGCACGTGCACCTCGGGGCCATCGACCCCTGCCGTCTCGACGGCGAGCTCGATCGTCGCGGGCGACGGGGTGAGTCCACCGAGGGCGAGAGCCGTCGCGAGCTCGACGCGTGCCGCGCCGACCTCCTTGGCGATGCGCACTCCGGCGGGGTCCTGCACGGCGATTTCCAAGGCGAGCGTTCGGGTCACCCCTCCATTGTGCCCGCTGCCGCGACGGCATCCGGAAAATTAGATAGGCTATCTAAGTAATGTCTGCGTCTGATGAATCCCTCCGCCTCACCGCCACAGACCTTCGCATGGCCACGTTCCGGCTGGCCCGCCGCCTCCGCTGCGCCCGCGCCGCCGACTCGATGAGCGACGCGCAGCTGGCGGTGCTCGCCGACCTGCGCATGAACGGCCGACGCACGGTCTCGACCCTCGCCGAACGCGAACGCGTGACCGCGCCGTCGATGACGAGCACGATCAACGGCCTCGAGGAGCAGGGCTTCGTCGTGCGCACCCCCGACGAGGACGACCGGCGACGCGTGCAGGTCGACATCACCCCGGCCGGTGCCGAGATCGTGGTCGAGACCATCCGCCGGCGCGACGAGCTGCTGGCCGACATGCTGCGCGAGGTCGACTACACCGAGGCCGAGCTGACCACACTGCGCGAAGCGAGCGCCCTGATGCGGCGGGTGGTGGAGAGATGAGCGCCATGTTCCGCTCGTTCGCGAACATCAACTACCGGATCTGGTTCGCGGGCGCCCTGATCTCCAACGTCGGCGGGTGGATGCAGGCCACCGCGCAGGACTGGGTGGTGCTCACCGAGCTCACCGACAACGACGCCACGGCGATGGGCGTCACCATGGCCCTGCAGTTCGGGCCTCCCCTCGTGCTCGTGAGCATGACGGGGTGGGTGGCCGACCGCTTCGACCGCCGGCACATCCTGTTCGCGACCCAGTCGGCATTGCTGGCCCTGGCCATCGCGGTCGGTGTGCTGCTGCTCAACGACCTCATGACGCTGCCGATGATGTTCGGGTTCGCCCTCGGATTCGGCATCGTGAACGCCTTCGACGCCCCGGCCAGGCAGGCGTTCGTCTCGGACATGGTCTCCACCGGCGACACCTCGAACGCGGTGGCCCTCAACTCGGCGTCGTTCAACCTCGCCCGCATGGTGGGGCCGGCCGTCGGAGGCCTGCTGATCGTGGCGATCGGCTCGGGCTGGGTGTTCATCGTGAACGCCGCGACCTTCCTGGCGATGCTCCTCGCGCTCCTGTTGATGCGGCGCAGCCTGCTCGCCCCTCGGCTGAAGAACCGCAGCCGCGGTGGCCTGGCAGCCGGCTTCCGGTACGTATGGGGACGCAGCGACCTGAAGGTCGTCTTCGTCACGGTCTTCCTGATCGGCGCCTTCGGCATGAACTTCCCGATCTTCGCCTCGACCATGGCACTCGAGTTCGGTGCGGGAGCCGACGGATACGGTGTGCTCAGCTCGGTGCTGGCCATCGGGTCGCTGATCGGCGCCCTGCTGGCCGCACGTCGCGACCGGGCCCGGGTACGGGTGGTGATCCTGGCTGCCGGCGGGTTCGGGATCGCCGCCTTCGTGTCGTCCGTGATGCCCAGCTACGCGTCGTACGCCGTGACCCTGACGTTCACCGGCTTCATGATCGTGACGCTCCTCACCACCGCCAACGGCTACGTGCAGATCACCACCGATCCCGCCCTGCGCGGCCGTGTGCTCGCGCTCTACATGGCGGTGATCATGGGCTCGACCCCGGTGGGCGCTCCGATCGCGGGGTGGGTCGCCGACACGTTCGGGCCGCGCGCTGCGATCATGCTCGGCGGCACGGCCGGATTCGTCGCCTGTGCGATCGGTGTGATCTGGGTGGCGACGTCCGGGCGCCTGCGACGCGACGAGAACCGCCGCTTCCTGCTCACACTCGACGAGACCCGCCCGCTCAGCGTGATCGAGGTCGACCCGATCGAGTTCAGCGACGAGGCCGCCGTGACCACGCCGATCCGCACCGCCAAGCGGCGCGACCCCGACGACTGAGCATCCTCGGCCTGTTTGTCAATGCCCTCTGCGGAGGGCCGCACCCGACGTAGCGTCGTCGCATGGACGAGAACACGGAACGCACCCCCCACCCGCAGGACCCGGCAGAGGGCGCACCCGGAGTCGGAGCACCGGACGAGGACTCCGGCCAGGGCGACGGCACCGGCGGAGCCATCCAGGGTGATGCCTCGCGCGGCGAGTCCACCGGAGGAGCCATCCAGGGCGACGCCGGCCAGGGCCATCGTGCGGCCCTCGGCGGCGACGAGAACACCGAGGATCAGCTCGACGCCGATAACGCCGCCGAAGAGGACACCCTCAAGACGCTCGACCCGGATTCCCCACCGGCCTGAGCGGCACGAGGACAGCGCCACCGCCAGCCGTCTCATCCCCAGTCGACGGCCGTGACAGCGGTGGCGCTGTCCGTGTCGGCGGGTCGGTCAGGCGCCCAGCACGAGCTTGAGCTGCTCCACCGCCCAGTCGAGCTCGGTCGCACGGATCACCAGCGGCGGCGCGATGCGCACCGTCTGTCCATGCGTGTCCTTCACGAGCACGCCGCGTTCGAGCAGCTTCTCGGCGATCTCCCGCCCTGTGCCGTTCGCGGGGTCGATGTCGACCCCGGCCCAGAGTCCCGCGATGCGCACGGCCGTGACGCCGTGGCCGATCAGCGGCTGCAGCGCCTGCTCCAGATGGGCTCCCAGCGCACGGGCGCGCTCCTGGAACTCCCCCGTCTGCAGCATCTCGACGACGCGCAGGCCCACGGCTGCGGCGAGCGGGTTGCCGCCGAACGTCGAGCCGTGCTCGCCGGGACGGATCACACCGAGCACATCGGAGTCGCCGACCACGGCCGAGACCGGGAGGATGCCGCCGCCCAAGGCCTTACCGAGCAGGTACAGGTCGGGCACGACGCCCTCGCGGTCGCATGCGAACGTCTCTCCCACGCGACCGAGACCGGCCTGGATCTCGTCGGCGATGAACAGCACGTTCTTCTCATCGCAGATCTCGCGGATGCGGCGCAGGTATCCCTCCGGCGGGATCACGACCCCTGCCTCGCCCTGGATCGGCTCCACGAGCACGGCGGCAGTGTCGTCGGTGATGGCTGCGGCGATGGCGTCCGCGTCGCCGTACGGCACGACGTCGAAGCCGGGCGTGTAGGGCCCGAAGTCGTCGCGCGCCTGCTCGTCGTCGCTGAAGCTGACGATCGTGGTCGTGCGCCCGTGGAAGTTCCCGGCTGCGACGATGATGCGTGCCCTGCCCTCGGCGATGCCCTTGACGCGGTAGCCCCACGCGCGGGCGACCTTGATGCCGGTCTCGACGGCTTCGGCACCGGTGTTCATCGGCAGCACGAGGTCTTTGCCGGCGAGCTCCGCCAGCGCCGCGGCGAACGGTTCGAGGCGGTCGCTCTGGAACGCACGACTGACGAGCGTGACCCGTCCGAGCTGCTCGGTGAGCGCGGCGACGAGTGCCGGGTGCCGGTGACCGAAGTTCACGGCGGAATACGCGGCGAGCAGATCGAGGTAGCGCTTGCCCTCGACATCCGTCACCCACGCGCCCTCTGCGCGGGCGATGTTCACGGGCAGCGGGTGATAGTTGTGTGCGACGTGCGGCTCGGTGTTCACATCGGCGCCTGCCTCCAGCGCGGTCACTTCGCGCCCCGAAGCTCGAGCGTGCAGCACTTGATGCCGCCGCCGCCGAGCAGCAGCTCGGAAAGATCGATCATGATCGGGTTGTAACCGCGCTCGCGCAGCTGCTTCTCGAAGCCCTTCGCGCGCGGGGAGATGATCACGTTGTAGCCGTCGCTCGCCGAGTTCAGGCCGAACACCGAGCCGTCCTCGTCCGACACCAGGATCGCGTCGGGGAAGCGCTTCTCGAGCTCGGCGCGGCTCGCGTCGTCGAAAGCACCGGGGAGGTACGCGATGTTCGCGTGCTCCGGGCCGCCGTTCTCGAGACCCTGCACCGGATCGAGCACGGCGATCGCGGTGTCGAGGTGGTAGAAGCGCGGGTCGACCAGGTTGAGCGACACGACCTCGCGGCCGAAGACCTCGCCGACCTCGCGGTGACTGTCGCCGGTCGAACGGAAGCCGGTGCCGGCGAGGATCACGTCACCGACGAGCAGGAAGTCGCCCTCGCCCTCGTTGACCTCCTTCGGCATCACGGTGTCGTAGCCCGCGCCGCGGAACCAGTCGGCGAAGGCGGGAGCCTCGCCCTGGCGCTCGACGAAGCGGAACTCGGGCACATAGGCGCGGCCGTCGATGAGGAACCCGCCGTTGGCCGTGTAGACCATGTCGGGGTATCCGGCGAGGGGCTCGATGAGCTCGACGTCGTGGCCCAGCTCGACGTACAGGTCGTGGAGCTTCTGCCACTGCGCGACCGCCTTCGCGGTGTCGGTGGGCTTCGACGGCTCCATCCACGGATTGATGGAGTAGTTGACGGTGAAGTGCTCCGGCTTGCACATCAGGTAGTGGCGGTGGTGCGCGGTGCGGGCGGGGGCGGTGGAGACGGCGGCTTCAGGCGTCGACATGGGAGCTCTCCTCGGAGGACGGGCGCGGCGGACGCTGTCCAGGGGCCCGGCGGTCCTTCGACCCTTCGCTCGATCGAGCGGGCGTCGGGGAAGATGCGACTCGGGCACGCCGGGGTCCATTCTGTCACCCGCCCCCTGTGCACCGCCAGAGCGCGGTGGGGGGGTGCTCCGCCACACCGCTGTCGGTGCGGCACCAGAACACCGCCGATGAGCGCTCAGACCGCGGTGCCGGCGACCACGAGCTTGCCCACCGTGTGGCCGGCTTCCAGTCGGGAGAGAGCCGCCGATGCCTCGGCGAAGGGATACTCGCGCTCGATGACGGGGACGATCCGCCCCTCGGCCACGAGGTCGAGCAGCTTCGCCAGCACCTCGGGGCGTGGCGTCGCGGCGAGCGGTCGGATGCTCCGCGAGCCGATCGACAGGAACACCGCGCGCAGCATCCGTGGGACGGGGCCGAGCACATGGCCGCCGTCGCCGGTGACCAGCACGACTGTGCCGCCGGGAACGACGAGACGCTTCAGCTCGCGCAGCGGCATCCCTCCCGCGATGTCGATGATCGCGTCGAATCGGCCGTCCGCGAGCGTGCTCAACGGCGACTCCCTGTGGTCGAACGTGCGCACCGCGCCGAGCTGCTCGATCAGCGGCGCGTTGCGGTCGCGACAGGTCGCCCATACCTCGGCTCCGCGGAGAGTCGCGAGCTGCACGGCGAACGTGCCGACGCCTCCGGATGCACCGATGATCAGCACGCGCGGCGCCCCACCCGCCGCGTGGCCACCGTCTGCGAGTCCGACCCCGGCGAGGTCGAGGGC
>NZ_QOAY01000297.1:5577-8475 GCF_003314775.1 Microbacterium sp. H6
ACCTCAGCACCGACGACATCGGCCCCGAGCGCCACCACGGTGCCAGCGACCTCCATGCCGCGCACCGGGTGCTTCGGACGTGTCAGCCCGAACACCGGCCGCACGAGCAGCGGATCGCCGAGCAGAAGACGCACGTCGCCCGCGTTCAGGGCCGTGGCGCGCACGCGCAGCAGCACCTCGCCGCGTCGAGGAACCGGCATCGAGGTGTGTTCGAGGGCGACGCCGTCGGCGGGCCCGTACGTCTTCCTGGTCCACGCCTTCATCGACCGGCTCATGATGCTGCTCCTGACGTGTCGGGATACTCGAAGATGTCGTCGAGGCCCACGCCGAACGCACGGGCGATCTGGAAGGCGAGTTCGAGCGTCGGCGAGTACCTCTGCTGTTCGATGGCGATGAGCGTCTGGCGCGTCACGCCGACCGTGCGCGCGAGCTCGGCCTGAGTGAGTCCCGCCCTCTCGCGATGAGCGCGGATGGTGTTGGAGACGAGAGTGGGCTTGACCATCAGACGAGGCCTCGCCGGTAGGCGATCACCCTGGCGACACCGCCGACGAGCGCGGCTACCGCGAAGCCCGCGAACATGGTGTTCGCGATCCAGAAGACGTCGGCCCCGACAGCGCACAGCGCGATCACCCCGAGGCCGGCGATCACGATGAAGGCCTGCTCCACCCGCCCACCCATGCGGCTGATGTCGCGGTCGCGGATGTCGGAGCGCCCTACACCGTCGGGGTCGCGCATTCCGGCGATCATGCCCCAGACGACGCTGAGCACGATGGTCGCGACGATGCCCCCGCCGATCACCCACAGCATGAGCGGGAACCAGTCCACATCGGTGAGCGGCCCTCCTCCAGCCTGCTGGAGGACCAGCACGACGTACACGACCATCACGATGGGGCTCACGATGAGTCCCGCCCACGCATTGCGCTCTTCGTAGACCACGACGCCTCCGATGTAAAAGATTCTTGACACGCTCAGCGTACGACCGCTTACCAGGTGTGTCAAGAATTCTTTACATGCGGCTCAGATCACGTCGCTGCTCCACGCGTCGAGGTTGCCGTAGCGGTGCGCGGTGATCGAGATCGACTGCTCGTGCACGAACGGCAGCAGCTCGATGCGGGCGGCCGCCGTCACCTCGCCGTCGTACACCGCGAGGTCGGGATCGCCAGCGGAAGCCGAGGCCAGCTTCGCGCGGAGAGCGGCGACACCCTCACGACCGCCGACCAGTCGCACTCGATCGCTCGCCGGCAGTGTGACGCCTTCGAGGTCGGCGTCCTGACGGAGCAGCCGCTGCAACCACTCGTCGTCGCTCTCGAGGAACACCGGGGCGTCGAGGTCTCCGAGCGCTCGGCGCACCTCGGCGGGCAATCCGGAAGGGGTGGAGATGACGAACCTGGCGCCGGAGCGCACCCCGGCGATCACCACGCGCAGCAGGTCGTGCAGCGCGGCGTCGTCGGTCGCGCGCACTTCGACGGGCACGGGGCGATATCGGAACAGGTTGCGCTCGACTCCCAGACGCGACACGTCGCGCACCTGGCCGAACTCCCGATCCCAGGCCAGCGCATCCGAGAGAGCCGAGCGCCGCAGCCACTCGAACGACTCATACGCGAGCGAGGACTGTGCCGCCTCGATCACCGCGGTGATGCGCGAATCGAGCCCGCGCAGGTGCAGGGTGCTGGAGGCCGGCCCTGCCGACTGCGAGCGCCACGATCCCAGGCCGATGAGATAGTTGGGCCCACCCGCCTTCGCGCCGGGGCCGACCGAGGAGCGCTTCCAGCCGCCGAAGGGCTGACGCTGCACGATCGCGCCGGTGATGCCGCGATTCACGTAGAGATTGCCCGCCTGCACCCGGTCGAGCCAGTACGACAGCTCCTCCGGATCCTGGGTGTGCAGCCCTGCGGTGAGTCCGTAGGCGACGGCGTTCTGCATCTCCACGGCGCGCGCGAGGGTCGGGGCGTGCATCACCCCGAGCACGGGGCCGAAGAACTCCTCGGTGTGGAAACGCGATCCCGGTTGCACCCCGACGCGCACGCCGGGACGCCAAAGCCGTCGGCTGCCGTCGTCCGCCGCGGCGAGAGACGGCTCGATCAGCCACTGCTCGTCGCCCTCGAGCTCACTCAGCGCCCAGGCGAGCTTGCCCTGCGGCTGCTCGATCACCGGCCCCACCTCGGCCAGCGGATCGGTAGGAGGACCGACGTGCAGCGAGCGCACGGCGTCGGCCAACTGGCGGGCGAACCGGGCCGAGCGTCCGACCGGCCCCACGAGGATCGCGAGCGACGCCGCCGAGCACTTCTGCCCGGCATGTCCGAAGGCGCTCTTGACGAGGTCGGCGACCGCGAGGTCGAGATCGGCGGAGGGCGTGATGATGATCGCGTTCTTGCCGCTGGTCTCCGCGAGCAGCGGCAGATCCGGGCGCCAGGAGCGGAACAGCGCCGCCGTGTCCCACGCGCCGGTGAGGATCACCCGGTCGACCGCCGCGTGCGTGATCAGCTCGCGGCCGAGCTCCCCCTCTTCGACGTCGACGAGCGCCAACAGGTCGCGGGGGATCCCTGCCTCCCACAGCGTCTCGGCGATCACCGCCGCACAGCGACGGGCCTGCGGTGCGGGCTTGAAGACCACACCGGAACCTGCGGCGAGCGCGGCGAGCACTCCTCCGGCGGGAATGGCGACGGGGAAGTTCCAGGGCGGCGTGACGACCGTGACGGATGCCGGGACGAACACGGCGCCGGCGATCGCGTCGAGCTCCCTGGCCTTGGCTGCGTAGTAGCGCGCGAAGTCGACGGCCTCACTCACCTCGATGTCGGCTTCTGCGAAGACCTTGCCGGTCTCGGAGGCCGCGACCTCGATGAGGTCTCCGCGACGGGCCTCGAGTGCAGCCGCGGCACGCAACAGCACCTCGGCACG
>NZ_QOAY01000240.1:0-208 GCF_003314775.1 Microbacterium sp. H6
AGGCACCGCGGCGTCGACGGGCGCTGCTACCGGGGGAGCGGCGGCGAGCGGAGGAACGGGCGCTGCTACGGCGGCCGAGTCCGGTACGTCGGCCGCCGCATCCTCGCCGTCGACGAGCCCGGGCGGTGCGGCACCTGCCGCTGTGGACAGCGGTGGAGCTGCGCCCTCGAGCGGCGGTAGTTCCTCTGGGGGGAATGCGGCGGGGTCC
>NZ_QOAY01000240.1:272-4485 GCF_003314775.1 Microbacterium sp. H6
AGCAGCAGTAACGGAATTGACGAACAGGGGTCGAACGATGAGTAGCAATGACACCACGATGGTGGAGCACGGCAACATCGTCATGCCCGCCAAGCTCGGCATCGGCGGGCTGGGTGCGGGTGTGACGTTCGGGTCTATCCCGTTCGCACTCGTCCTCATTGGATGCATCGTGCGCGGCTGGTGGCTTGCTGCCGGCATCATCACGCTCCTCGGCGTGGCCGCGGCGGTAGTGACCGTGGTCACCGTCAAGCAGGGCCGCAACTGGTATCGGCGCAAGGCGAACCGCATGGCATTCCGCGCTGCGGAGCGTCGCGGCGACACGCTTCTGGTTGCGGGGCCCGCGGGACGGATCCCGGATGGGAGCTTCCGTCTGCCGGGCCTGCTGACGGCGTCAGAGCTGAGCGAGCACAAAGACAGCTACGGCAACCCGTTCGGGATGATCCGTCTCGCCACAGCGACGACAAAGCACTACACCGTGGTGATCGAGTGCTTCCCCGATGGGGACTCACTCGTGGATCAGGACAGGATCAACCGGCAGGTCGCCCATTGGGGTGGCTGGCTCGCGCAGCTGGGTGTGGAGGATTCGATCGTCGGCGCATCTGTCACGATCGAGAGCGCGCCGGACTCTGGCCTGCGGCTGCGGCGCATGGTCGCGGAGAACGTGTCTGACCACGGCAGCGACTTCTCCACCGCTGTTGTCGGTGGCCTCGCGGACACGCTGTCGGGCGGTGCTCCTCAGCTGAGCACGCGTCTGGCGCTGACGTTCAATGGCACGGGTCTGGAGTCGAAGAACTCCGATCGGGGCGTGCAGGAGATGGCGGACGAGATCGGCAACCGCCTCCCGGTCCTGTTGGCTTCGCTGGGCATGACGGGAGCTGGCACCGGGGCGCAGGCGTGCACGGCGCAGGACATCGTGGACTTCACCCGCGTGGCGTACGACCCGACGGTGTCGGCCCGCGTCGAGCAGGCCCGCCAGGAGGGCGGGACAGGCCTGACCTGGTCGGAGGCCGGCCCTGCGTTCTCCGAGGCGAAGTACGACCGGTACTACCACGACCGTGGTGTGTCGAAGTCGTGGACGATGTACGAGGGTCCGCGATCAAAGTTCTACGCGACGGCGCTGCGCCGCGCATTCGAGCCGATGAAGGGCGTTCTCCGCAAGCGGGTGACGATCCTGTATCGTCCGATCCCCGCTGGGGATGCGCCGGATGTGATCGAGGCCGAGATCAACAACGCGCAGTTCAACTCGTCGACGAAGCAGCGCGCGACGGCCCGGCAAAAGAACCGCATCCGGTTCGCGAACAAGGCGGCCGAGGAAGAGGCCGCGGGTGCGGGTCTCATCCGGTTCGGCATGATCATCACCACGACGTGCCGGACGAACGATGAGTTCCCGCGTCTGGAGAAGGTCATCCCGTCGCTGACGAATCAGGCGCGCCTCAAGATCCGTGAGGCGCTGGGGAACGAGGACGTGGCATTCCTCGCGGGCCTGCCCCTGGGCGTGGTTCTGCCCGCGCACATGACGTTGCCCGATCAGATTAGGGACTGGCTGTGATGACGATGACGACGACAAGAGCGCAACGACGACAGACGGAGGCGGGAGAGCTGCGGCTGACCCCGCGTGAGGCAAAGCGCCTGGAGCACAAGGTGCGACCCCCGGCTGTCACTCCGCTGCAACGCTGGCTGCAGTTCCTCGACCGCACCCGAACGCAGCGCCGCCGTGCGCTGGGGCGTGCGGGGCGTCGAGGCTGGCGTACCAGCGGCACGGGGCGGATGCCCTGGATCGAGCCGCTGCCGGAAGCACAGGGCACCACGGTGCAGGTGTGCGGTCTCTGGCCGTTCATCGCCGGTTCGAGCGACCTTCCCGTGGGCGTCCCCCTCGGGAAGAACCTGCTGAAAGGCACGGTGGTCTGCGCCGATCCGATCAGTTGGTTCCTCGCCAATCTGATCAACCAGCCCTCGTGCTTCGTTCTCGGCCGTCCCGGCCTGGGAAAGTCGACGCTCGTACGTCGCATCGTGACGGTGCTGGAGGCCTGGGGGCACATCCCGATGGTCCTCAGCGACACGAAGCCCGACTACGTGGATCTGATCGACGCGATGGGCGGGCAGGTGTTCCACCTGGGCCCTGGCCAGGAAGTCATCAACATCCTCGATTTCAGCCAGTTGCTGAGCGAGCTCGAGCAGATCCCCGACGACATCACCCGTGGCGACGCGCCGCGGCGTGAGGCTATCGACGCGATGAAGCGGCGTCGGGCCACTCTCGTGACGGGTCTGCTGGAGCTGGGCCGTGATGCCCGGATCAGCGAGAAGGAACGCAGCATGGTCGTGGAGGGCCTGCGCATCCTCGATGAAGAATTCGACATCGAGAAGGAAGGCCGGCAGCCGCGGATTAGCGACCTGGTGGCCCTGGTGCGCTCTCGTCACCCGCGCCTCGCCGCGATCGCGCAAGACCGTGGCGATGAAGAACGGTATGCGGAGCGCACGGAGCTGCTGCTGGACGGTCTGATTGCGTTGACCTCGTCGGGTGTGTACGGGTCGATCTTCGACGGTGATAGCACCGTGCAGATCGAGGCCGGTCGGCCGGTCGTGTTCGATCTGTCGTCGATCGATGACGGCGACCTGACCCTGCAGGCGGCCGTGCAGGCCGTGTCGTGGTCGTTCGGGTCTGCGGTCGTCGACGCGGAGAAGTACCTCGCGGATGCCGCCCTGCGGCCCCGCCGTCACTACTTCCTGGTGATGGATGAGCTGTGGCGCATGCTGCGCGCCAGTTCGGCGATGGTGTTCTTCGTCGACGCGCTGACGCGTCTGAACCGTGCACGCGGTATCGCACAGGCGATGATCACGCACACGATGGATGACCTCAAGCTGTCGTCTGACGAGCTGACGACGATCGCGTGGGGCTTCGTGGCCCGGTCCGCGATGGTGTTCATCGGCGGGCTCGCGCAGTCCGAGATGGGGAACCTGGAGCAGGTGTTCGCCATGTCGGCACGCGAGAAGTCGATGATCATGGACTGGAGTGCCGACGGGTCGCTGAACCCGCACACGGGCACACAGGCGGTCCCGCCTGGGCGAGGAAAGTTCTTGCTCAAGATCGGAAAGAAGCCGGGGACACCGTTCGAGGTGGAACTCACGGCTGCAGAGATGGACGTGAACAACACGAACCGGGCCTGGACGACAGCGGCAGAGCGGTTCCGTGCGAACGCGGCACGCGTTACCGAGACGCTGGAGGAGGCGGCCTGATGCGCCCGAACCGGCGGGCACAACCTCTCGCGGCCGACACCGGGTGGCTGGTGATCGGCGGGGTACTCGCGGTGGCGATGTTCGTCGGGGTGCTGGGCTGGTTGGCTGCGCTCACCAACCCCGGCGTCGACGAGCTCGGCCGGCGTGACCCTTTCACGGTGCTGGCGGCTGTTCTGACAGGGAAGCTGTCGCCGGCGCCGCTGCAGGTCGTGATCTTCCTGCTCGGGCTGATTGTCCTGGGGGTGGCGGCCGCCGCGATCGCCACGCTGGCGCTGCGGCGCCGGTCATCGGGATCCCGGGTCGACCACAAGGCGGCGTCGATGGGACAGATCCGCGAGCTGGATGAGATGACGCAGAAGAAGGTCGCGGAGGACACCGCCCGTCTCGGCGCAGAAGGCGCAGCGGACGGTGTCCCGCTCGGCCGACACATCCCGTCCGGCAAGTTCCTCTTCGGCACGTGGGAGTGGGTGCAGATCTGGCTCATGGGACCGCGTGCGGGCAAGACGAGCTGCGTGTGCGTGCCGCAGATCCTGGAGACGCAGGGGCCGGTGTTCGCGACGTCGAACAAGCGAGACATCGTCGACCTCACCCGCGGGCCGCGATCGGAGATCGGCCGCATGTGGATCCACGACGTGCAGGACATCATCGGGGCGGAGCCCACCTGGTGGTGGAATCCGCTGTCGTTCGTGACGAACTTCGAACGTGCGGAGAAGCTTGTCGACGTGTTCGTCTCGGCCGCGCAAGAAGCTGACGCGAAGGAAGATGCGTACTTCGGGCCGGCCGGCCGGGAGACACTCGCGCGGTTGTTCCTCACCGCTGCGGTGACGGGGAGACCCATCACTGACGTGTACCTGTGGGCGATGGATCCCAGCGGGCGGGATCCCGAGATCGGAGATCCGTCTGTGCTGCTCGTCGAGGTGGCTATGTCAAGCTGAAGTGGCCCAGGGATGTCGCTCTGAACTGGCCCACGTGAGCCTGC
>NZ_QOAY01000179.1:0-4102 GCF_003314775.1 Microbacterium sp. H6
GATCCTCCGGGGGGTTGCATAAACGGAACACTGTTCCGTATGCTTCCGGAAAGGCGTTCCACTTCGGTCAACGATAGGGCACCGGACAGCAGAGCGCCATCGATGGAAGGAACACGACATGCACTACCGCACCCTCGGCAGGACCGGGATCCAGGTGAGCCCGTTCGCCCTCGGGGCCATGATGCTCGGCACGGACGGCAGCATCGGGAACGGCGACGAGCGGGACTCCATCCGCATCGTGCATCGAGCCATCGATGCGGGCATCAACATCATCGACACGGCCGACCGATACTCGCAGGGCGGCTCCGAAGAGCTCATCGGCAAGGCGCTCGCCGGCCGTCGCGACGACGTGGTCCTGGCCACGAAGTTCAACGGACCGATGGGCACCGACCCGAACAGGCGCGGCAACTCCCGCCGATGGATCATGCGCGCCGTCGAGGACTCGCTCCGTCGGCTGGGGACCGACTACATCGACCTGTACCAGGCGCACCGTCCTGACGACACCGTCGACCTCGAGGAGACGCTCTCCGCGCTGACCGATCTGGTCCGCAGCGGCAAGGTGCGAGCGATCGGCAGCTCGGACTTCCCCGCCTCGATGCAGGTCGAGGCGCAGTGGACCTCCGAGCGTCGGGGCCTCGAGCGCTTCCGCACCGAGCAGCCGACCTACTCGATCCTGAACCGTGGCATCGAACGGGAAGTGCTGCCCGTCGCGCAGCGCTACGGCATGGGCGCCCTCGTCTGGAGTCCTCTCGCCGGCGGCATGCTGACCGGACGGTTCCGGAGGGGACAGCAGACCGATCTCGCTCGCGCGACCATGTTCCGGCACAACCAGGACGAGCGGCGGATCGACGCCGTGGAGCAGATCGTCGCGCTCTCCGAGGAGACCGGCATCCGGATGACCCACCTCGCGATGGCGTTCGCGATCGCGCATCCCGATGTCACGAGCGCGCTGATCGGCCCGCGGTCGATGGAGCAGCTGGACGACCTGCTTGCGGGAGTGGACATCGCGCTCACGGACGAGGTGCTCGACCGGATCGACGCGATCGTCCCGCCCGGCACCGATGTCGGACGCCTCGATCAGCAGTACAACCCGCCCGCTGTGCTCGAGCCCGCGCTGCGACGGCGACCGGTGGCGCACCGCTCCGCCGCCTAGGCGACCGGGTGTGAGCTCCGGACCGCTCAGCCGATCCGGAGCTCGAAGCCGTCGTCGACGGCGGCGATCGACACCTGCGTGAGGTCGTCCACGTGCGCGGTCGGGGCATGGGCGGCGGCGTGCGGGCCGACTCCGATCACTCGCATGCCCGCGGCGTGGGCGGCCTGGATCCCGGCGCCGGAGTCCTCGAACACGAGGCAGTCCGCGGGGTCGACGCCCAGCGTGCGCGCAGCGAGGAGGAAGCCCTCAGGGTCGGGCTTCGACGCGGACACGTTCTCGGCCGTCACGGCGAGGGCGGGCACGGTCAGCTCGGCCTGACGCATCCGCGCGGTCATCAAGGCGACGTTGGCGGAGGTCACGATCGCGTGGGCGAAGGGCTGCAGAGCATCGAGCAGACCGTCGGCGCCGGGGATCATGATGACGCCTTCCACGTCGGACGCCTCGTTCGCGAGCATGACCTCGTTCTCGCGGAGGTTGATCGCGTGATCGCGCTCGGGCAGCATGATCGCCATGCTCTGGTGACCCTGACGTCCGTGCACCACACTCAGCACCGTCTCGGGGGCGATCCCGTGCGGCTCCGCCCAGGCCAGCCACAGCCGCTCCACCACGGCGGTCGAGTCGACGAGGGTGCCGTCCATGTCGAGGAGGGCAGCGCGGGCGTGGATGGTCTGGGTCATCCTCTCAGGCTAATCCCCACGTCCCGGTGATCGCCGACGGTCGCTCGACCCCCGACACGTGCTCAGCCGCCGAGGTAGGCCCGGTGCAGCAACGCGGGGTCCTCCTGCAGCGCCTGCGCCGTGCCCTGGAACGAGACGCGCCCGCCGGCGACGACCACCGCTTCCTCGGCCAACCCGAGAGCGAGCTGGGTGAATTGCTCGACCAGCAGCACCCCGACCCCGGACTCGGCGATGGACTGCACGATCGGCATCAGCCTCAGGAAGACGACGGGTGCGAGGCCGAGCGACATCTCGTCGATCAGCAGGATGCGGGGTTTCGCGGCGAATGCCCTGGCCAGCACGACCATCTGCTGCTCCCCACCCGACAGCAGGGCGGTGGGGGCGTCGATGCGTTTCTCGAGTTCGGGGAACTGCGCCAGGACGGCGTCGAACTCCGAAAGGGTGCGCGCTGTGAGCGAGAGGTTCTCCCGCACGGTCAGCGACGGGAAGACGGCACGGCCCTGCTCGATGTGGACGATGCCGCGGCGCGCCCTGGTGACGCGGGAGAGCCGGTCGATGGGTTCGCCGTCCAGGGTGATCGTCCCCGCGGAGTGAGGGGTCACACCGGAGACGGATTCGATCAGACTCGTCTTCCCCGCACCGTTGGGGCCGACCAGGGCCAGCACCTCGCCGCCGGCGACCCGCAGCGAGACGTCGGAGATGACGGGTCCGGCTCCGCGACTCACCGTCACGGCGTCCAGCACGAGTTCGCTCATGTCAGCAGCTCCGTCTCTCCCATGTAGGCCTTCACCACGTCGGGGTTCGCGAGCACCTCGGCCTGCGGCCCGCTCGCCAGCACCCGACCGAAGTCGAGCACGGTCAGAGTGGGGCACACGGAGCGCACGAGGTCGAGGTCGTGCTCGATGATGATCAGCGCGACGCCGTAGCGCGCCGGCAGGTCTCGCAGACGTGCCGCGAGCGCCAGGTGCTCCTCGTGCGACAGGCCGGCAGCGGGTTCGTCGAGGATCAGCAGACGGGGTCGGGCGGCGACGTTCGCGGCGACCTCCACGAGCCTCCGGGTGCCGACGTCGACGCTCGACAGGCGCGCGCGGGAGGGAGGGCAGCCGAAGAACTCCAGCACCTCGTCGATGTCGGCCTTCGCGAGCCGGCGTCTGGCTACGAACCGCACGTAGGCGCCGACCGTGAGCTCGGGCGGGACCCGATCCTGCTGGAACGTGCGCCGCAGCCCCAATCTCGCGCGACGGGTGGGGGAGAAGCCGGCCAGGTCGCGGTCGCCGAGCAGCACACGTCCTCCGTGCTTCGGCAGGAAGCCGCTGATCGCGTCGACGAAGGTCGACTTCCCTGCGCCGTTGGGCCCGATCAGTCCCATGATCGATGCGGCCGGCACCTGGAACGACACATCGTCCAGTGCCTTGAGTGCGCCGAACTGCACGGTGAGACCCTCCACGGTGAGCACGGGCGCACCACGCAGGTCCGCATCGTCGACCGTGGCCGTTGTCGTCGTCGTGACGGCCGAGGCATCGGCTCCGGCATCGGCCGGCAGGGCGGTGAGCTGCGCGTTCGCGGTTCGCCGGTCCGCGCGGCGGTAGAGCAGGTTGCGGATGCCCTGGCCGAGGTTGGTCCCGCTGGTGAGAGCCTGCACGCCCAGCACGCCGAAGACGACGAAAGCCCAGTCCTGCGGCACACCCCAGCGCTTGAGCAGCTCGGGAACGAGCACCCAGAGCAGCCCGCCGAAGATCGCCATGTCGATCAGGTGGGCGCCGGACATGATCGCCAGCACGTAGAGCGCGAGGGACTGCAGCGGAGTGAAGCTCGACGCGAACGGCAGCTGCACCTGACCGGCCAGCAGCCCACCCGAGATGCCGCCGAGGGCCGCGGAGACGGCGAAGGCGGTCAGCTTGGCCGCCTGCACGCTCTGCCCCGAGGCGGCGGTTCCCCGTTCGGAGAATGCCACGGCCTTCCAGCTCGACCCCCAGCGGCCCCGCTGCAGGAAGAACACTCCGAGAGCGCAGACCGCGAGCACGACGATGGACAGGAAGAAGAATTCGCGGTCGTTCGAGAACATCTCCGGTCGTTCGATGGCCGTGCCGTCCGCCGAGCCGGGGAACTGGATCTGCACCAGCGTGACGTCGGCCGCTGCGGCGAAGCCGAGGGTCACGACCGCCAGGTTCACCCCCCGCAGCCGCAGGGCGGGAAGGCCGACCAGGATGCCGACGAGCCCCGCCGCGACACCGCCGAGGATCAGCCATAGGAGGAATCCTCCCGGCGCCTG
>NZ_QOAY01000179.1:4122-7045 GCF_003314775.1 Microbacterium sp. H6
ACAACGTTGAGCAGCGACACGATCCAGGCGCCGACGGCTGCGAACGTGAGCTGGCACAGGGCGATCATCCCTGCGGAGCCGGTCACGATGCCGAGGCCGAGGATGGCGATGGCGGCGGTGACCGCGCTGATGGCGAGGAAGACGAAGTACCCGGGCAGGGCCGAGCTGAGGATCGCACCGACCCCGATGCCGACGAGGGCGACGGCGAACGGCCAGGTGACCCGGAACCAGGGGCGGTCAACGAGCGGCATCCCACACCTCCTTGCGCTGCGTCCAGAGCAGCAGGACGACGATGAACAGGAACGGGAGGAAGTTGCGCACCAGCGCGACCTCGCCGATCTGGGCGACGAGTCCGCCGAGCACGCCGAGGATGAGTCCGCCGGCGACGGCGAGGTCGAGACGGCGGAAGCCGCCGAGGAGCGCGGCCGCGGCGGCGGGCACGATGAGCATCGACAGGCTCGTCGCGTCGTTGGACTGCGACGGCGCCACGATGATGATCGCGATCGCGCTGATCACACCCGTGACGAACCACACCGCGATGGAGAGCGGCCGCGAGCGGATGCCGAGCAGCTCGGCCGTCGTGGGGCGCTCGGAGAGGGCGCGCAGCTGCGTTCCGACTCTGGTGCGACGCAGGACGATGCGCACGGCGATGGCCGTCACGATCGCCATCGCGACGGTTGCGACCGTGACCTGGCTGACGACGACGCCGCCGATCGTGAAAGCGGGCCCGGCGATGATCGGCGCGAACGGCTGCGGTTTGTTGCCGAACAGGATGAACGACATCGAGATCAGCAGCAGCAGCGGGCCGACGGTCATCGCCGAGCGGGTCGTGGTCGACGCTTCGGACAGCCACGTCGCAGCGATGAAGCCGATCGCCGCGGCCAGCAGCCCTGCCACGAGCACCCCGAGCACGGAACCGACCCAGATGGGCAGCCCCAGTTCGCGCACGAACCACACGGCTGTGAAGCCGCCGAACATGCCGGTCGCGGCCTGGGCGAAGTTCACGACCCGCACGAGCCGGGACATGAGCGTCAGGCATACGCCGAGAACCGCGTAGAGACCGCCGGCGGCGAGCCCCGCGATGGCACCTTGCAGCATGGGCGTCCTTTCTGTTCCGAGGGGGAGGGGGAAGGTGCCTGCCGCCGGTAATGCGCCCGGCGGCAGGCGGTCTGGTGGACTACTCGCCGATGCGGAGCCAGTCGTCGGCGACCTGCTCCCAGGCGTGGGTGCCGGACTTGAGGATGATCGGCCAGCCCGCGGTGTTCTGCGTGCCGAACGCGTAGGGCGTGCCGACCATCGGGTTCTCGATCGGCTCCATGTTCTTCAGCGCCTCGGAGACGCTCTCACGGGTGATGTCGCCGTCGATGCCCTTGAGCACCTCGATGAAGTAGGTCGCCGCGAGGTAGCCGCCCTGACTGAACGACGTCAGCGGGATGTCGTTGTCCTCCATCAGGGTGCGCCAGTCGGCGTTGATCTCGCTGTCGTCCGTGAACGGGTAGAACTCGGCGGGAACGTAGATGCCGGCTCCCGCATCGTCCACGGCCTCGGCGAAGTTCTCGCTGTAGACGCTCGTCAGGTACAGCCAGGTGACGTCGTCCCAGCCCTGGGCGTTCGCGGCCTTGACCTGACCGATCGCGTCCGGCTCGACGGGGTTGATCGCGAGGGCCTTGCAGCCGGCCTCGCGCGCCTTGACGATGTACGGGGTGTAGTCGGATGCGCCGTACGGGACGGTGTCGTCGACGTACTTCGGCTCCTTGCCGGTGATCTCCGACCACTTGTCGATGGCGGCCTGGTAGGTCGGCCGGGTGGAGCCGGCGATCTCCAGCAGGATGCAGATGTCGTCGAGCCCGAGCACCTCGGATCCGTACTGCAGCGTGAGGGTCATGTCGTTGAACGGGCCGACGTTCGCCGGCGAGATGTTCTCGCTGTCGAAGCAGCCGGTGTCGACGCCGATTCCCGGCATCGACAGGATGCTCTCCTGCTCGTAGTACTTGGCGTTGATCTCGCACTCGATCAGGCTCGCGGAGCCGACCAGCGCGACGGCGCCGTCGCTGCCGACCAGTTCCCTGGCCGAGGCGGTCGCCGTGGCGGGGTCGCCCTTGTCATCGAGGGTCTTGTAGTCGATCTTGCGGCCGTCCAGTCCTCCGGCGTCGTTGAAGGCGTCGAAGACCGCGGCCGCCGCCTGGGAGGCCTCGGGGAAGGTGGCCGGCCCGCTGATGGTGTTGATGGACCCGACCACGATCGGGGCTCCGTCGCCCCCACCGGATCCGCCGTCTCCTCCGGCGCAGCCGGCCAGGGCGAGGGCTGCCACGGCGATGAGTGCCGCGGCGCCTGATGCGCGCTTGTTCATGTGGTTCCTGCCTCTCGTGTTCGGATCGTGCTGTGCGTGCCGTTCGTGTCGTGCAGTGATGGGGTGGCGTCGCTCAGTCGCGCAGTGCGCGGGACACGAGCTCGGTGTCGGTGAACTGCTCGAAGGCCACGACCTTGCCGTCCGCCAGGCGCCACACATGGGCCACCCGTGCGGCGAAGAAGCGGCCGGTGCGCCGATAGGTGCCGGAGTAGGTGCCGATGCCCACGACCGCATCGCCGGCGTCGAGGACCTCGTCGATGGCCACGGTGTAGTCGTCCCAGTCCTCCTGGATGCGCTGGAACACGTTGGCGGCCACCGCGTCGGGGCCGATGTAGGTTCCCGCGTAGGGGAAGCCGGCGGCCTCGGTCCACTGCACATCGGGTGCGAACGGCGCGAGCATCCCGTCGAGGTCGCCGCGGTCGCTCGCCGCGTAGTGTTCGCGGATGATGTCGGCATTGCCCATGGTGTCTCCTGTTCTCGCTGTCGATCAGACGGGCTGCGCGTCGGGATAGGCGACCGAGCCGAGCGGGTAGATGTGCCCGCCGGCCCTGGAGTGCTCGGAGTCGCCATCGC
>NZ_QOAY01000179.1:7068-10625 GCF_003314775.1 Microbacterium sp. H6
TTCAGCCCGAGGAAGATCCCGGTCGTCATCAGCTGGTAGCCGAGGTCGTGCAGCCAGACGCTCGCGACGGCGATGCGGAACTCGCGGAAGCAGAACAGGTACAGGCCGTCGGCGAACTTCCAGACGGTCGACAGGTCCATGTCGCCGTGACCGCGCTGCACGCCCTCGAGGCACTGCCACGCGTACCGCTGGCTCGACACGTACACGTGCTCGTACAGGTGGTACGGGCTGTAACGGTAGATGTTGCGCTTGCCGATCAGGTCGCGGCTGGGGCCGGGGACCTCGCCGGTGGCCGGTCCCGCATCCGTCGTGGCCGCCCAGAAATCCTGTCCGACCTGCGGAGTGCCCTCGACGGCCTCGGCGGCGATGCGGGAGCGGATGACGGTCGCCCGATGCGTGGAGGAGGAGACCACGACCGTCAGGGCCTCGCGCTCCCGGCTCTCGAACGGGATGTTGATGAACACGACGTCCTCGCGCACACGGACGGCGTCATACGGGTCCGTGCCGCCGACCCCGAAGCCCTCCCAGGTGACGGTCTCCTCGTCGAAGCGCAGCGAGAGCGTGCCGCCGTCGTCGAGGGTCAGCGTCAAGGAGGTTTCGGCGAGCAGCGTGCTCGGCAGGCGGAAGGTGTCGATCCCGGCGGCGAACTCATCGTAGGTTCGCCATTCATCCAGTGCCGGGTCGGTCGTGATGTCGGTCATGCGGGTCCAGACGTCGCACACGGCAGGGCCTCTTCGCCCCGGGCACCGCGTCGTCGCGATGCGCTTGCCTCATGCTCGGTCCGACGCCCTCAGGGGCTCAAGGTCGCGAGGCCCATCGCGCGCCGAGAGTCAACCGGCGTGCCGTCCAGGGCAAGCGGTCATGACGGCGATTCCGCGCGCACCGATCACCGGTCCCGCACGGTGAGTCCTCGGGTCGCGCTCAGTGGGCGGCGCGGTACTCGCTGGGGGAGATCCCGAATGCCGACTTGAATGCGCGACTGAAGTGCGCCGCGTCGACGAAGCCCCAGCGGGCGGCGATCGCGGCCACGGGTCGGTCGGCGAGCATCGGGTCGAGCAGATCGCGGCGGCACTGTTCGAGACGGCGCGTGCGGATCCACGTCGACACGGTCACACCCTGCTCTTGGAACAGGCCGTGCAGGTGACGGGTCGAGATGAAGTGTGCCGAGGCGATCGATGCGGGACCGAGGTCGGTCGACGCGAGGTTCCGGTCGATGTGGGAGCGGATGCGCTGCACGAGCGCGCGATGCGGATCCGCCGAGACACCGTCGAGCCCGAGCTCGCGGGTGAAGACCGTGGAGACGAGGTCGAGGGCGCTGTGCGCGAGGCGTGCCCCGGTGGCACCGGCGAGCTGGTCGAGGTTCCCGGCGAGTTGGGTGAGGTACGGCACGACCATGCCGCCCAGACCCTCCTGCCCGGAGATGCGCACGGCGGTGAGCTGGCCGACCACGTCGGGGGGAAGGCTCAGGAGGTGCTTCGGGAACATGACGACCATCGTGCGGAACCCCTCGTCGAAGACGAGCGAGTACGGCCGATCGGTGTCGTACACCGCGAGATCCCCGGCCTGGAGCACGGCCTCCCGATCGTCCTGGATCAACAGGCCGGTGCCGGCGAGCATCAGGCTGAGCTTGAAGTAGGACCGGTCGCTCCTGGCGATCAGCTCCGGGGTGCGCTCGACGATGTGCGATGTGGCGCGCACTTCGGTCACGTGGACCTCGTCGACGGACGCACCACGGATGACGCCGCGGAAGTGGTCGGGCCCTGCCGTGGAGACCTGCAGCGGGACGAAGGACTCGGAGACGGCGGCTCTGAAATCACTGATGTTGCGCGCGACGAGAGTCGATACCGATTCGGCGGGGGCAGCGGGTGCACCGTTCATGACTGATCACCTCGGGTGGTGGAACGACGACGTTGTATACGATCCGTTCCGTGATGGTACCACCGGCCGCGCCGGATCTGCGCTCCTTCTATGATGTGGACCGGGAAGGACGAGGATGAACGCGCTGGCGAGCAGAGTCGTGCAGGTGCTGAGACAGGTGCGCGGCCCGGAGACGTCCGCCGCGGTCTTCGAGGCGACGGCACTCATCGTCGGTGCCGGCTTCTTCGTCGCGGGGTTCGCGATCGGCCTGCCGGTGTTCTGGGGTCACGACCTGGCGATCAGCGGCAGCGGGTCGATCGGCGTCTTCGCCGCATGCGGCGGGGCCATCACCGCGGTGATCGCGTTCACGCTCGGCCGGTTCGCGGTGCGACCGGAACGGCCCGACCCGCAGGCGGTCCGCGACGGCTTCAGCGTGCCGGGTGATCGGCTGCGCTGGTACGACCTCACCGCCATCGCGTTCGCCCACGCGGCGATCGCCTGCCTCGGCTGGCTCGGCATCGCCGAACTCCTCGAACGGAGCTTCACGGACGCCCCGGTGTTCCCGCTCCCCGGAGCGATCCTGGTGGCCGTGGCCTTCGCCCTGACCGGATACGTCTGCTTCCTCAGCGCGGTCGCTCTCAACCCCATGGTGCTCTCGCTGGTGCTCGCCGTGTTCCTCGTGGTCGGAGCGTTCGCCAGCATGCTCGCCTCGAGCGATGTGCACTGGTGGCGTGACAACCTCTCCGCGCTCGGGATGAGCACCAACAGCGCGTCCGTCGCCTTCAACGTGACGCTGGTCATCGCCGGGATCATGGTCACGACCATCTCCCGGTACGCCACAGCCGGCCTGCCGGCCGAGACCCCAGAGGAGCGTCGCGGCCGGTTCATGGTGCGCGGCGGGCTCATCCTGATGGGGATCTTCCTCGCGTGCGTCGGGCTCTTCCCCGTCGACGAGTTCTTCCTCCTGCACAACACGGTCGCGACGGGCATGACGGTCGTCTTCGGGATCATCGTCGTCGGGCTGCCGTGGTTCCTGCCGACCATCCCGCGCGTGTTCGTGGCGTTCGGCTGGATCTACGTTCTGGTGATCATCCTGCTCGCCGCCTTCTTCGCGGTCGGCTACTACAACCTCACCGCGGTCGAGCTGATCGCCGCGGTGCTGATCTTCAGCTGGATCATCGTCTTCCTGCGCACGGCCGGGTCGGTCTCAGCGCCCACTCCCGATGCGCGGGCCGACCGGTCCCCGGTCGACGCCTAGTCCCGGATCGGCTCGACGCCTCGTCCCGGATCGGGTCGACTCCTAGTCCCAGATCGGGTCGTCGGGGTCGGGGGAGTCCGTGCCGTCCGCGTCGGTCATGATGCGGGCTCCGTCGATCCATGCGGTCAGGGACGCGTCGTGCAGCATGTGCGGTCGCGGTGCGCCGAGGAGATCGGGGTCCATCACGACGCTCAGCGGCTCATCGCTCGCGAACACGACGACGTTGCCGAGAGGCCCCTCGTCATCTTCCGGCTCGGCGTCCAGGACGACGGCGACATTCTGGAACACCGACCGCAGCGTCGCCGCCTGTCGCCGCGAATACTCGAACGGGTGCCCGTCGAGGAGGTTCACCGCCACGACGGCGCCTGCTGCGGAGCGGGCGGCGACCCGACGGTAGAACTCCTGGCTGGCCACACGGTGTCGGATGACCGCGGCGTCCCAC
>NZ_QOAY01000179.1:10655-15633 GCF_003314775.1 Microbacterium sp. H6
CCACAGGTCGACGACGGTGAAGCGTGCATCCACCCAATCGGTGTCGACGGCGCTGCCACCCGTCGTCGGGGCGCCGAGCCCCGGGGAAGGGGATTCCGGCACCGCCGATCGGTCCGTGTCAGGGTGATCCGCGTCGAGGTGATCTGTGTCGGGGTGATCTGTGTCGGGGTGATCTGTGTCGGGGAGTTCCGCGTCCGCGACGGCCCGCGCGTCCCCGAAGACGACGCGCAGATCAGCGCCGGGCGGGAGGGGCAGCGCGGCGATCACCGCGGCATAGAGCGCGGGTTCGAACTCGACCACGAGCTGCGGGGATCCGGGGCGCGTGGCCTCGACATAGCGTGCCAGCGTGAGCGCTCCGGCTCCCAGGTGCACGGTGAACAGCGGTGCACCGGGCTCAGCCGCGGCATCGATCGCTCTCGCGATGTGCTGCGTGTACGCGTACTCGAGTGTGGTCGGGTCGGTCATCGAGACCACCGACTGCGCGATCCCGTCGACACTGAGCTCGTAGTGCCCTGGGCGCCTTCTCGACTCCATCAGCTTCGCCCTGCGGTTGTCGAGCATGAGCGAGAACACCCGGCGATTCCTTGGCACCCGTCGATTTTAGATCGGGCGGAGCCGAACGACGATCCGGCCACCCGCCGCGGTCCGACGGCGGCGGTCGTCCTGGCGTCACCGGGCGCGGCTACCCTGGAGGGAACATGGCACATCTTCTCGGGGCTGAAGCCCTCCACCTCGAATATCCGACAAGGGTCGTCTTCGACTCCGTGACCCTCGGCATCGAGGAGGGCGATCGCATCGGCATCGTCGGCCGCAACGGAGACGGAAAGTCGAGCCTCCTCGGCATGCTGGCCGGCATCAAGGAGCCGAACTCCGGACGCGTCACGGTGCGTGGCGGAACGCGCATCGGCGTGCTCGATCAGGCCGACAATCTTCCGGACGACCTCACGATCAGCGCCGCGGTCGTCGGCGACACCCCGGAGTACGAGTGGGCGGGCGACGCGCGGGTGCGGGATGTCATCGAGGGGCTGCTCACCGATCTGCCGTGGGACGCCGAGATCGGCTCTCTCAGCGGTGGACAGCGTCGCCGGGTATCGCTCGCCAGGCTCCTGACCGGTGACTGGGATGTCATCGCGCTGGACGAGCCGACCAACCACCTCGACGTCGAGGCGATCACGTGGCTCGCCCGGCACCTCAAGAGGCGCTGGTCGTCGAACTCGGGCGCCCTCATGGTCGTGACCCACGACCGGTGGTTCCTCGACGAGGTCTGCACCGAGACCTGGGAGGTGCACGACCGCATCGTCGAGCCCTTCGAGGGCGGCTACGCGGCCTACATCCTGCAGCGTGTCGAACGCGACCGCATGGCGGCCGCCACCGAGGCAAAGCGCCAGAACCTCGCCAAGAAGGAGCTCGCCTGGCTCCGTCGTGGCGCCCCGGCCCGCACCGCGAAGCCGAAGTTCCGCATCGATGCGGCCAACGAGCTCATCGCCGACGTTCCCGAGATCCGCGACAAGGTGTCGCTGCAGTCGCTCGCGGTCTCACGCCTCGGCAAGGACGTGGTCGATCTGCTCGACGTCGGGGTGACCTACCCGACGGCGGACGGCGGCGAGAAGGTCGTGCTGCGCGACATCGAATGGCGCATCGCACCGGGTGAGCGCACCGGCATCCTCGGCGTGAACGGCGCGGGGAAGTCGACCCTGCTCGGCCTCATCTCCGGCACCGTCGAACCCACCGTCGGTCGGGTCAAGCGCGGCACGACCGTGAAGGTGCAGACCCTCACGCAGCGGCTCGACGAGCTCACCCAGCACTGGAACGACCCGGTGCGCGTGATCATCTCCGGCCTGCGCACCTCCTACACGATGGGCGCGGGCTCGAAGGCGCAGGACCTCACGCCGGGGCAGCTCCTCGAGCGCCTCGGGTTCGACTCCGCTCAGCTCTCCACCCCGGTCAAGGACCTCTCCGGTGGACAGCAGCGCCGTCTGCAACTGCTCCTCGTGCTCCTCGACCAGCCGAACGTGCTGATCCTCGACGAGCCGACCAACGACCTCGACACCGACATGCTCGCCGCGATCGAGGATCTCCTCGACTCGTGGTCCGGCACCCTCCTCGTCGTCAGCCACGACCGGTACTTCCTGGAGCGCGTCACCGATCAGCAGTATGCGATCCTGGACGGCCATCTGCGCCACCTCCCCGGCGGGGTCGACGAGTACCTCCGCCTGCGCGAACTGCAGTCGTCCGCGGGCTCGAAGCAGACCGCGACGGCGGCAGCGACGGCAACCTCAGCCGCGGCGACGAAGGGCCTGGACGGAGCGGCGCTGCGCGCGGCGCAGAAGGAGATCTCCGCGCTCGAGCGCCGCATCCAGAAGCTCACCCAGCAGGTGAACGCCGCCAAGACCGCGCTGGCCGATCACGACCAGTCCGACTATGCGGGGCTGGGCGATCGCATGAAGAAGATCAGCGAGCAGCAGGCCGAGATCGAAGAGCTCGAGCTGCGCTGGTTCGAACTCACCGAGGAGATCGGCTGACGGAGGAATATCCTTCTCTCACCGCTGTTGGGAGGTAGGGATGGAAGGCCTCGAAGTAACAGTCCTGCTCGGACTCACGATTCTCGTCGGAACCCTGATCGCCCCGCGCGTGCGTCTCGCGCTGCCCCTCGTCCTCGTCATCTTCGGACTGCTGCTGGGCTTCGTGCCGCAGCTTCGCGAAGTGCAGCTGCCCCCGGAGACGGTGCTGCTGCTGTTCCTCCCGGTGATGCTCTTCTGGGAGAGCCTCACCACGTCCCTGCGGTCGATCCGCCGCGACTTCCGCTACATCCTGCCCATGAGCACGGTGCTGGTGGTCGCCTCGGCGTTCGCGGTCGCGGGCATCGGTGTGCTGTTCGGGATGCCCTGGGAGATCGCCCTCATCCTGGGCGCTGCGGTCGCCCCACCGGATGCCACCGCCGTCGCCGCCCTCGGTCGACTGCTGCCGCGCCGCATGTTCATGAAGCTCAAGGCCGAGAGCCTGACCAACGACGGCACGGCCCTGGTGCTGTACGCGATCGCGGTGTCGCTCGCGCTCGGCGGCCAGATCACCCCGCTGTCGGTGACGCTCGACGTGCTGATCTCCTACGTCGGTGGAATCGCCGCCGGCGTGGTCATCGCGGCTCTCGGCTACCTCCTGCTGCGGCGCACCTCGTCGACGATCGTGATCAACGTCACGCTGCTGCTGATCCCGTTCACCGCATTCCTCGCCGCCGAGATGGTGCACGCCTCTGGAGTTCTGGCGGTCGTGGTGGCGGGGCTCATCGTCGCGTACGTCTCTCCGCGGGTGACCACCGCCTCGTCGCGACGCCAGGCGGATGCGGCGTGGCCGTTCGGTGTCTTCCTGCTCAACGGCGCGCTGTTCGTGCTGATCGGTCTCGAGGTGCAGTACGTCGCGCATGAGATCTCGGCCGCCGCGATCGGGCGCCTGGTGCTCATCACTCTCGCCGTCTGGGCGACGCTGCTGGTGGTGCGCTATGTGTTCCAGCTGCTGAACGTGGTGTTCCAGCGGCAGAGCGGTCCGCGTCCGGCGCCCGGCGCGAGAGCACGGGCCAGGGCCGTCTCCACCGTCGCCGGCATGCGCGGTGCCGTCTCCCTCGCCATCGCTCTCTCCGTCCCGACGAGCATCACCCAGGGCGGCGCGATCAACGGTCGCGACGAGATCGTGTTCGTGACGGCGGGTGTCATCCTGCTGAGTCTGCTCGTGCAGGGTCCGCTGCTGCCCGCCATCGTGCGATGGGCGCGGTTCCCCGTCGACCACGCCGAGGACGAGGAGTACGAGCTCGCAGAGCGGGCGATCTCCGGTGCCGCCCTCGCCGCCCTCGACGACCTGGCCGCCGAGCACGGTGTGGGCCAGGAGGTCCTGGATCGCGTGCGATCGGAGGGGTATCAGATGCTCGAGTTCGCCAACGCCCGGTCGCTGGCCCGCGAGCAGGCCCTCGTCGACGCTGAGGCCGACGTGCTGGACGAGATGCTCGGCGAGCCCGACCCGCTCAGCGCGGGAACCGCCGACGTAGGTGGCGACCCGGCGCCCGGAGGCGGCGTCTCGCAGGTCGTGGAGGGAGAGGCCACGGACGGCACCGTACTGCAGATCATCGCGACCTCCGCCGACGTCGATCTGGCACAGCGTTCGCCCTTGGTCCGACACGAGGAGCACACGCGCCTGAAGCTCGCCCTGCTCGACCGCAAGCGCGAGGTCCTGCTCGGACTGCGCGGCGCCGGCACCATCGACGACATCGTGGTGCGTCGCATCTCCGCCCGCCTCGACCTCGAGCAGGTGCGCCTGCAGGGGATCGAGGACTACGACTGAGCGTCCGGGCGTCCGAGAGCCGGACCACCGATGAGAACGAGGAGTCCCATGCCCACGACGATGAAAGCCCTCATCCTCGATCGATTCGGTGACGAGACGGAACTGCATGAACACTCGGTTCCGGTCCCCACGGTCGGGGACAGCGACGTGCTCATCCGCATCCATGTCGCAGGGCTAGGGTCGTGGGACCGAGAGGAGCGCGAGGGTCACTACGACGGCGCATTCGGCGTGCCGTCGACCTTCCCCTACATCCTCGGGTGGGAAGGGGCGGGGACCGTCGAGGCGGTCGGGGCCGAGGTGACGCGCTTCGCCCCGGGCGACCGGGTGTACGCTGCCTCGACCCCCGTCCCGAGAGGCGGGTTCTACGCCGAGTACGCCGTGGTCGACCAGGAACACGTCGCTCCGGTGCCCGCCCGTCTGACCGACGAGCAGGCAGGAGTGCTGGCCTGGGACGCGCTCACGGCCACGAGCGGACTCGACACCATCGATGCGAGTCCCGGTGATGCCGTGATGATCTTCGGCGCGAGCGGAGGGATCGGCCATCTCGCGGTGCAGCTCGCCAAGCATCGAGGGCTTCGTGTCCTCGCCGTGGCCTCGGGACAGGACGGAGTCGCGCTCGCGAGCAGACTCGGAGCCGACGCGGTCGTCG
>NZ_QOAY01000226.1:0-2876 GCF_003314775.1 Microbacterium sp. H6
AGGCCCGCCAGCCCCGCCCGGGCCGCCCGGGCACAGGAGCCGCGGGCCGCCGGAGTGCCTCACTGCACGTCGGTGAACAATCCCATGACCTCCGGTCCCATCTCGACCTGGCTCAGGACGACGCGGAACGAGCCGTCCTGGTCGATCCAGAAGTCCGTCCCCTGCCCACCCGACCAGCCGAACCGGCCGACGTGCTCACCCTCGGTCTGCACCGCGACGCCGAATCCCCACCCCGTGCCCTCCCAGAATCCCGGGAAGAAGCTGTCAGCGGTCTTCGCTGCGGCCGGCACCTGGTCCGAACGCATCAGCGCGAGCAGCTCCGGGTCGAGGACGACACTCCCGCCATGGCGCCCGCCGGCGGCCAGCATCCCCGCGAACACGGCATAGTCGGCGGCCGTCGACACGAGTTCCGAGTGATTGAGATCGAACGGCGCAGGCGCGACGGAGAACCCTGCGGCCGCCGGCTCGATCTCGACCAGCTGGCCCTCCTGGTGCCGGTATGCCGCGGGCAGCCGATGCGCCTGGTCGACGGGAACCGTGAAACCCGTGTCGACCATTCCCAGCGGTCCGAAGAGGTCACGCCGAAGGTGCTCCTCCAGCGACCCGTCGACCACTCGTGAGAGCAGGATCCCGAGGATGCCGAAGGAGTGGTGGTAGCGCCATCCGGTGCCGGGCTCGAACGCGAGCGGGAGCGCGGTCAGCGCGTCCAGCCACTCCTGTGCGCCCATCGCGACCGGCTCCTGCCCCGCGGCCGTCCGATTCCTGATCATCGCCTCGGCGAGGGACGACGACACGACCTGCACGCCGTAGCCGGAGGTGTTGGTGAGCAGATGACGCAGAGTGATGGGCGTCGTCGCAGGCGCGACGTCGTCGAGGGGAGCATCCGGCACGCGCAGCACCTGACGATCGGCGACCTCAGGCACCCACTTCTCGACGGGATCGTCGAGAAGGAGGCGCCCCGCCTGCACGAGGCGCAGTGCGGCGACCGCGAGGATCGGTTTGGTCATCGATTGGATGCGCACGATCGCATCCGCCGGCAGGTCTCCGGCCGCGACGATCTCGAACGCCCCACCGGGTTCACCGTGCACGCCGATGATCCCCGGCGCCGTGCCTCGCGCGACGTGTTCATCCAGGATCCGTGCGAGCGACGTCGTCATGCAGTCGATTCAACCGGGCCGCAGCACCCCTGTCCACGCCTCGACGGCGATAGGGCAACGACGAGAAGAGGCCCCGGATGCGAAATCCGGGGCCTCTTCAGGGGAGGCGCGTCAGCGCTTGCCGGCGATCTGACGCCCGACGAGGTCGCGCATGATCTCGTTCGTGCCGCCGTAGATGCGGTGCACTCGGGCATCGGTGAACGCGCGGGCGATCGGGTACTCCATGATGTACCCGTAGCCCCCGTGCAGCTGCACTCCCGTGTCGAGCACCTCCCACTCGCGTTCGGTCGCCCAGAACTTCACCTTCGCGGCATCCTCGGCGGACAGCTTCCCCTCCGAGTAGGCCCGGAGCGCGCGGTCGATGTAGGCCCACATCGCATCGGTGGTCGCGGACATGTCGGCGAGGCGGAAGCGGGTGTTCTGGAAGTCGGCGATGCGCTCACCGAACGCCTCGCGGTCCTTCGTGTAGGCGATGGTCCAGTCGAGGGCGGCCTGTGCGGCTGCAGCTGCGGCGACGCCGATCGAGAGGCGCTCGAGTGGCAGGTTCAGCATCAGCTGGATGAAGCCCTGACCCTCTTTGCCACTGATGAGGTTCTCGTCGGGGACGAACACGTCCGTGAAGCTGAGCTCGGCCGTGTCCCAGCCGTGGAAGCCCATCTTGCTGAGCTTCTTCCCCTGGTCGAAGCCCTCCATGCCCTTCTCGACGAGCAGGAGGCTGAACGCGTCCGGACGGTTGCCCTCACCGGTCTTGACGAAGGTCACCACGACGTCGGCGGTCGTGCCGGAGGAGATGAACGTCTTCGCACCGTTGAGGATGTAGCCGCCGTCGACCTTCTTGGCGTTGGTCTTGATCCCGCGCAGGTCGGAGCCCGCGCCGGGGTCGGTCATCGCGAGGGCGCCGAGCACCTCGCCGGTGGCCATGCGGGGCAGCCACTTCTCCTTCTGCTCCTGCGTGCCCATGTGCACGAGGTAGGGGACGGCCAGGTCGTCCTGGATGCCGAACGCACCGGCCAGCGAGCCCGCACCGGAGGCGATGGCCTCCTCCATGACGATCGTGCGGAAGCGGTAGTCCTGCAGCATCCCCGCGCCGCCGAACTCCTCGGGGACGGAGAGCCCGATCAGACCGGCCTCGCCGGCCGCCAGCATGGTCGCGCGGTCGATCTCGCCCGCGGCATCCCACCGCTCGATCGCCTCGCCTGTCACGTGGCGCTTGACGAAGTCCTTGACCAGGTCCCGGAAAGCCTCGTGATCCTCGTCGTAGATGTCGCGTTCCATGCCGTCCTCCTGAACGTGTCGTGCATCATTGCTCCGGTGATTCTACGACGCCGCGGAGGCCGGAGACAGGACGTTGTGAGAATGCATCCCATAAAACGTGAGACTGGGTACCGCGGTTGTCGGATGCCGCAACCACGGCGTTCCCGCCCGGTTCAGTGCGAGTAATCGGGCGCAGCGGGGAGCCCGAAGAACTCCTCCAGCGTATGGAATCCGCCCTCGTGGTATGCCGCCGCCAGGTCGACCCCGACATAGCGGAGGTGCCACGGCTCCGGGGCGTATCCGGTGACCGGGGTGCCGACCTGCTCGTAGCGCACGATGAATCCGTACTCCCAGGCGTGAGCGGCGACCCAGTCGCTCTGGGCGGTGCCGCCGAAGCCGTCGAGTCCGCCGCAGCCCGCACCGCACGCCACCACATCGAGGGCGAGACCCGTCTGGTGCTCGCTG
>NZ_QOAY01000226.1:2976-3224 GCF_003314775.1 Microbacterium sp. H6
ACCTGAAGACCATAGGAGCGGTAGCCGTTGTTCGCCCCGATGCGTCCCACGCCGGCCGCGGCTGCCGCATCCGCCATCCGGCCGACGGCGGCGGCCACGTCGGAGCGCACACGTCCGGACGGCGTCGTCATCTGCAGCGGCACCTGAGCGAGGTCCGCCGGCTCGTAGGCGGGGGGATTCAGCGGCAGCGACTTGTTCACCACCACCCAGAGGCGTGCGGGGTCGCTGAGCGAGACGCAGGGGGCATT
>NZ_QOAY01000226.1:3322-3446 GCF_003314775.1 Microbacterium sp. H6
TCGCGGAAGGCCGCCCCTCCCCCGAAGCCCGCGATCGCGCCCGCATCGTCGCCGTTCGCGATGGCCTGCTGCACCGACGGCTCGGCACAGGGGTCGGCCGCCGTGGTCGCAGCGACCTTGACCG
>NZ_QOAY01000226.1:3600-6957 GCF_003314775.1 Microbacterium sp. H6
CCGCGGATCGGGGACCGCGGCGCCGCATGCTGAGCGTGCGGCAGAAAGGGCATTGGTCCATCATCTCATTCGAAGATAGTTATGAGAGCGGCTTGCATCAGGATCGGTCATCTGTTCGAATAGTCGAATGCGGTGGCAAGGACAGAAACTCGGCGAGACGGATGCATCCGCGCTCCCCGGCCTCGAAGACCGATCCAGCGTTCTGCGCTCGGTGACCACGCCCGAGTTCGCGGGCATGACGTTCCACGAGGTGCTGTCGAAGTCGGCACTGAACCATGTCCCCGGCGCCTCGCGCATGCCGTTCGCATGGACTATCAACCCGTACCGCGGATGCTCCCATGCCTGCGTCTACTGCTTCGCCCGCGGCACGCACGAGTACCTCGACCTCGACGGCGGCTCCGATTTCGACTCGCAGATCGTCGTGAAGGTGAATGTCGTCGAGGTGCTCGAACGCGAGCTGCGCAAGGGCAGCTGGGAAAACGAGACCGTCGCCCTCGGGACAAACACCGATCCGTACCAGCGCGCCGAGGGCCGCTACAAGCTCATGCCGGGGATCATCCAGGCCCTCGCCGCATCGGGAACCCCGATCTCCATCCTCACGAAGGGAACGCTGATCCGTCGAGACATCCCGCTGCTCGTGAAGGCCGCGCAGCGTGTGCCGATCGATGTGCAGATGTCGATCGCGATGTACGACGACGACCTGCAGAAGGCCATCGAGCCGGGGGCACCGACGACGCAGGCCCGCCTCGACACCGTGCGAGCACTGGCGGATGCGGGTTTCCCCGTGACCGTCTTCCTCATGCCGATCATGCCCCATATGACCGACTCCCTCGCCGCGATCGACAGCGCCCTCGTGCGCATCAGAGAGGCCGGTGCACGCTCGGTCATCTACGGTGCCCTGCACCTGCGACCCGGCGTGAAGCCGTGGTTCTTCCAGTGGCTCGACGCGAATCGCCCCGACCTCGTCTCGTCGTACCGCGGCCTGTACCCGGGAGCCTCCGCCGAGGCGCCGAAGGGGTACAGACAGTGGCTCGCGAAACGCACTCGTCCGCTAATCCGCATGCATGGACTCGACGGCCGCCACGAGGACGACTACCCCCGGCGAGGCCTTCGGCCGGGGCAGGGTCACGTGCAGTCGGGCCCTCGAGTGGCATTCGCACCCAGCGCGCGATCCGAGGCATCACCCGCACAGCCGATGCTCTTCTGAGAGCGCTGGTCCGGCGCTCCTTCGCCGGCCGCGTAGGCTCGGGGATCATGGCGATCGGTTCCACAGTCCACACATTCGAGGTGCAGCTCGCTGACACCGATCGCGGCGTCTACGAGGACTACTCGCTGCGCGCGGCCCGGCATCCGTCCGAGACCGATGCGTACATGCTCACCCGGGTGCTGGCCTACGGGCTGGAGTTCGCCGAGGGTATCGCGTTCGGTGGCAGCATCTCCTCGACGGAGGAACCTGCAGTGCTCGTACGCGACCTCACCGGGCTCATCACGGCCTGGGTCGAGATCGGCGCGCCCGATGCCGAGCGCCTGCACCACGGCAGCCGTCTCGCCGAGCGCACCGTCGTGTACACGCACCGCGACCCCGCCAAGGTGATGGCACCGTGGACGGACAAACGCATCCACCGCCGCGAGGACATCCGCGTCTACAGCTTCGATCCCGGGTTCATCGAGACCGCTTCGGCCCTCATCGAGCGCCGGAACACCATGACCCTCACCGTGACCGAGGGCGTGATCTACCTCGACCTCAACGGCACGAACCTGACTTCCGCCGTGCACGTGCACGAGCTGGCCTGACCCCGCGCCCACACTCCCCGCACGACGAAGGCCCCGCCTGCGAGCGCAGAACGGGGCCTTCGTGAATGAGACTCAGGCAGTCAGGTCGGCCGCGGTCGGCACGCGACCGGCGATCTCCTCGATCACGTCGTCGTCCAGACGGGCGTTCTCGAACGGCGCGTCGATCTCGGCGCGATCGAGCAGCTCGGTCATGCGGCGCTGACGCTGGCGCGTGATCAGCGTGACGACGCGACCCGAGCGACCGGCACGACCGGTGCGACCCGAGCGGTGCAGGTACGTCTTGTACTCGTCGGGCGCATCGGCCTGGACGACCAGGTCGATGTCGTCGACGTGGATGCCGCGGGCGGCGACGTCCGTGGCGACGAGCACGTTCACGCGACCCGACGTCAGCCGCTCGAGGTTGCGCGTGCGCTTGGCCTGGTTCAGGTCTCCGTGCAGCGAGACGGCGGGGATCCCGGCGTCGTCGAACTGCTCGGCGAGCATGTCGGCGTAGGCGCGGGTGCGGGCGAAGACGAGCGTCTTGCCGTCGCGGTCGACGAGCGACGTGAGGATGTCGGCCTTGTCGCGGTGCTCGATCACGAGAACGCGGTGCTCGATCGTCGAGGAGTCCTGGTCCTCACCTGCGACCTCGTACACGGCGGGGTCGACGAGGAACTCGTCGACGAGCGCGGCGACCTCGCGGTCCAGCGTCGCCGAGAACAGCAGCTTCTGGCTGCCTTCCGCGGTGTGACGGAGGATGCGCTGCACGGGTTCGACGAACCCGAGCTCGCACATGTGGTCGGCCTCGTCGAGCACCGCGATGCGGCAGTCGGAGAGGTCGAGCTTGCCCTGGTTGATGAGGTCCTCGATGCGACCGGGGGTGCCGATCACGATGTCGACGCCCTTCTTGAGCGCACCCACCTGACGGCCCTGCGGCACACCACCGTAGATCTGCGTGGTGAACAGGCCGACGCTGCGCGCGATCGGCTGGATGGTGCGGTCGATCTGCAGCGCGAGCTCGCGGGTCGGAGCGAGGATGATCGCGCGCGGCGAACGTCCGAACTCACGGCGCTTGCCTGCCTGCGACTGCAGCACACGCTCGACGAGCGGTGCGCCGAAGGCGATGGTCTTGCCGGAGCCGGTGCGGCCACGGGCGAGCACATCGCGACCGGCGAGCACGGCAGGGATGCTGGCGGCCTGGATCGGGAACGGCGTCGCAGCGCCCATTCCGACGAGTGTCTCGACGATGTTCGAGCCGAGACCCAGATCGCCGAACGTCACACCATCGACCTCGACGGCCGCGACGGACTTCGCTTCGAGGCGCTCGTGGACGACATCGTCACCGGGCGCGAACTTCGCTCCGGTTGAGGCCGGACGGCTGGTGGCATTCCAGTCGTTGCGGCTCGGGCGCTCATTGCGTGCCGGGCGGCCACGGGTGTCCGAGGTCAGCGGACGGGGACGCTCGGTGCGGTAGGCGCCGCCGGTCGACGGACGCTCGCGCCCACCCTCGAAGGAACGCTGGGTGCGGTCGCGGTCGAAAGCACGACGTGCGCGGTCGGCGTCGAAGGAACGCTCGGGGCGCTC
>NZ_QOAY01000224.1:0-210 GCF_003314775.1 Microbacterium sp. H6
CGGGTCCCCGCAGCGCACCGTCCCACCGACATCACGACGAAGGAGAACTCATGACCGCCCTCATCCAGACCATCGAGACGCCGGACGGCGCCTTCACGATCCTCGCCGACGACCATCAGCGCGTGCTGGCCTCGGGCTGGACGTCCGACGTCGAGGCGATCCTCGGGCGGCTGTCGGCGGCGAACCGTCCGGAGGCGCTGCGCGATGGTG
>NZ_QOAY01000224.1:349-5917 GCF_003314775.1 Microbacterium sp. H6
CGACGATGTCGCCGTGAAGCAGACCGGCACCGCACTCCAGCTCGCCGGCTGGTCGGCGCTCCGGGAGATCGAGCCGGGCGGGCCGCTGACCTACACCGGTTTCGCCTCACGCCTGGACAACCCCCGGGCCGTTCGGGCTGCGGCGTCCATCTGCGCCCGCAACGCCCCGGCGCTCTTCGTGCCCTGCCACCGGGTGCTGCGCACCGACGGGAGCCTCGGCGGTTTCGCGTGGGGCGTCGATGTCAAGGAGAGTCTGCTGGCCCGCGAGAGTGCCGCGGCGTGAGCCAGGAGCACCAGATCCGGCACCGGTGATGGTGCGCTACGACGAACCGTCCGTTCCGACGCGGCCATAGGCTCGAGCCGTGACCGCCATCGATGCCCTCGATCTCCACCGCCGCGCCGTCGTCGCCGATGCCCACAACGATCTGCTCTGCTCGGTGACGAGTCGTCCGCCCGCCGAGTGGTCGGACTACTTCCGGGCCCAGTGGCTGCCGCAGCTGCGCACGGGTGGTGTCGACCTGCAGGTCCTGCCCGTGTTCGTCGATGACATCTACCGGCCGGAGGGCGCGCTGCGTCGTACGTTCCGCATGATCGAAGCCGCGCACCGGGTGGCGGAAGGAAACGCGGATGCGGTGGGGCTCTGCCTCGACGGGGACGACATCGACAGGGTGATCGGTGAGGGGCGCATCGCGTTGGTGCTCGCTCTCGAGGGCATGCCCGGCATCGCCGACGATGTCGAGCTCCTCGAGACGGTGCATCGGCTCGGAGTGCGCGTCGGCTCGGTCGCCCACTTCGGTCGCAGCGCCTTCGCGGACGGAAGCGGAGAAGACGCCGCGGGCAGCCGGCTGACGCGCACGGGCGTCCAGGCGCTGGCCGAGATGGAGCGCATCGGCATGATCTTCGATGTCAGCCACCTCGGAGCGGGCGGCGTCGACCACGTGCTCGAGCTCGCCACGCGACCCGTCATGGCAACGCATTCGTCCGCCCGCGCCCTGTTCGATCACCACCGCAACCTCACCGATGCGCAGATCGCCGGAGTCGCGGAGACGGGGGGAGTCGTGTGCGTCAACTTCTTCGCCCCGTATCTGCATGCGAGCGACTACACGATCGACACCCTGATCGACCACTTCGAGCGGGTGGTGTCCGTCGCCGGGGTGGACCACGTCGGGATGGGACCAGACTTCGTCCGCGAGGTGCTCGCAGACACCACGGCCCCGTGCTGCGTGCAGACGACGATCGAGGGCGTCCCCGCCGATCGGTACCTTCCCGGGCTCGAGGGTCCGGAAGGGCTTCCGCTCGTCACCGAGGCTCTGCTGCGTCGCGGCTGGCGCGAAGCCGTTGTCCTGGCCGTGCTGGGCGGCAACCTGCAGCGCTTTCTCCGAACCGGGCTCGCTGTCCAGGGGTGAGCCACCCGAGCCACCTCGCCGCGGTCGCCGGGAAAGAGCAGGGCGAATCGGGAATGACTCTTGCTTTCAGCTGGTTCACAGCAATAGGCTGGTGGGCTGTCGCGCCAACCGGACGACATCGCCGAGCCCCTGAGGAGGACACCATGTTCACGATCGCCACCGCGCGGATCGCAGCTCTCGGCTCGACCCCGGCGCGTCCGCTCTCCTAGAGCCACCCCGCCCCTTCTCCGTCGGATGCCGGACCCTGTGGGTCCGCTCTCGCATCCGTCCCCTTCCGCAACCGCTGTCCATACGAAACTCGTCTGAGAGACATGTCCTCCTCGCCTTCCGCGCAGAATCCCTCGCCTTCATCGACCCTTTCCACTCCGGCCGCACTGTGGCGCCTGAAGCCCTTCGTGAAGCCGGTAATCTGGCGGCTCGCCGGCGGTGCCGCCAGCGCGCTCATCGCCGCCGTCATCGCCCTGATGATCCCGATCGTCCTCGAGCAGATCATCAGCGGACCCGTCCGTTCGGGTGAGATCAGCGCCATCATCTGGGGTGCTGTCGCCGTGTTCGCGCTCGCCCTGGGCGAGGCCCTCATGGTATGGCTGCGACGTCAGTTCGTGCTCAACCCGGCCACGCAGGTCGAGTACAAGATGCGCACGGAGCTCTACTCGCGCCTGCAGACCCTCCCGGTGTCCTTCCACGACCGGTGGGGCTCAGGACAGCTGCTCAGCCGCATGATGCAGGACATCGGCCTCATCCGCCGCTGGCTCGCGTTCGGCCTCGTGCTGCTGGTCGTCAACATCCTCACGATCATCATCGGCTCCGTGCTGCTGTTCCGGTGGCACTGGCTGCTGGGCACGATCTTCCTGGTCACGGCGATCCCGCTGTGGATCCGCGGCTACCTGTTCGAGAAGCGCTACGGCGCCCTCACCCGCCGCAGCCAGGATCAGGCCGGTGACCTCGCGACCAGCGTCGAGGAGAGCGTGCACGGGATCCGCGTGCTGAAGGCGTTCGGGCGCGGCAAGCACGCCCTGAGCCGCTTCAGCAGGCAGGCCGAGACGCTGCGCGAGACCGAGATGAGCAAGGCCGGTGCGATCGCGTCGATCTGGTTCTGGCTCGACCTCATGCCGCAGATCGCGTTCGGCCTCAGCCTGATGTCCGGCATCTGGCTGATCTCCGTCGGGCAGATCGGCGAGGCGCAACTGTTCGCCTTCTTCGCGATGGCCGTCGTGCTGCGCTGGCCCATCGAGTCGATCGGCTTCCTGTTCTCGTTCATGCTCGATGCGCGCACGGCGACCGACCGAGTGTTCGACATCTTCTCGGAGACCAACACCATCACCGACCCCGAGCACCCGGTGCACATCGAGAACCCGCGCGGAGAGCTCACGTTCGAGAACGCGCACTTCCGCTATCAGGACGCCGGCGCGCACGAACGCGACCTGCTCGACGGCATCGACCTGGTGCTGCGACCAGGGGAGACCATGGCGCTGGTCGGTCTCACCGGCAGCGGCAAGACCACCCTCACCACGCTGCCCACGCGTCTGTACGACGTGACGGGAGGCAGGGTCACCCTCGACGGCGTCGACGTGCGCGACCTGCCGCTGTCAGAGCTCCGTCGGCACATCGCCATGGCGTTCGAAGACGCGACGCTGTTCTCGGCGACGGTCCGGGAGAACGTGCTGCTCGGTCGTGCCGAGCTCGACGTGCACGGCGAAGAGGGCGAGCGTGTGCTGCGCGAAGCTCTCGACGTCGCTCAGGCCTCGTTCGTGGATTCCCTGCCAGACGGCGTCGAGACGGTGATCGGCGAAGAGGGGCTCAGCCTCTCCGGCGGTCAGCGCCAGCGGCTCGCCCTCGCCCGTGCGGTGGCGGCGAATCCGAAGGTGCTCGTGCTCGACGACCCGCTGTCGGCGCTCGACGTCGACACCGAGGCCCTCGTGGAGGAGGCGCTGCGGCACGTGCTCGCCGACACCACCGCCCTGATCGTGGCGCACCGCCCTTCGACCGTCGCGCTCGCCGATCGCGTCGCCCTGCTCGAGGCCGGTCGCGTGACGGCGGTGGGCACGCACTCCGAGCTGCTGAAGACCAGTCGGCACTACCGTCATGTCATCTCCAGCCTCGAGGCGGAGGAGGCGGCGCGCACCGGGACGATCCCGGTGATCCGCGATGAGCAGTCCGAGATCGATGAAGAGGTCCGTGCGGGCCTCGGGATGCAGGCCGCCGACGAAGACCCCATCACCGAGAAGGAGGTGCAGCGATGAGCTCCGCCATCACCGGAACCAGGAACGAGGATCGTTCCGAGTACACCCGCGAGGAGAGCAGGGAGATCCGTCGTCGATCCCTCCGACTGCTCGGATCCCTGGTCAGCCCCTTGAAGCCGAGGATCGTGCTCGCCGCCGCGGTGCTGGTCGTGTCGACCGCGCTCCAGGTCGCCGGCCCCATCCTCATCAGCCTGGGCCTCGACCGAGCGCTGCCTGCGGTGATCGAGCGTGCCGACTGGATGCCGACGTTCATGATCGGAGGCATCTACCTGCTGGCCGGTGCCCTCGCTGCGGTGCTGATCGCCTGGTACGTGATCATCGCGGCCAAGCTCACGCAGGCGGTGCTGCTGGACCTGCGCAAGCGCATCTTCCTGCACACCCAGCGCCTGAGCCTGGAGTTCCACGAGTCGTACACGTCGGGGCGCATCATCTCCCGTCAGACCAGCGACCTCGACTCGATCAAGGAGCTGCTCGACGGTGGCCTGAACGAACTCGTCTCCGGCGTGCTCTTCGGGCTGTTCACCTTCATCGCGCTGTGCTTCTGGGACTGGCAGTCGGGCCTGATCCTGGCGATCGGCGGAGTGCCGCTGTTCTACCTGATGCGCTGGTTCTACTCGCGCTCGCAGCTCGTCTACCGCGAGTCGCGCGTGATCAGTGCGAAGGTGATCGTGCAGTTCGTCGAGACGATGACCGGCATCCGCGCCGTCAAGGCGTTCCGCAAGGAGCCGCGCAACGACAAGGCGTTCCAGGAGATCGCTGGCGACTACCGCGACGTCAACCGTCGCTCGATGCTGCTGTTCGGCACGTTCGAGCCCGGCCTGATGGGCGTCGCGGCCCTCGTGCTCGGCATCGTCGTGCTGTGGGGAGGCATCCGCGTCTCCGAGGGTGCGCTGACCGTGGGTGTGCTGCTGTCGGCAGTGCTCTACGTCCGCAACTTCTTCGCGCCGATGCAGGAGATCGCGATGTTCCTGAACTCCTATCAGTCGGCCACGGCCGCGCTGGAGAAGGTCTCGGGCGTGCTCGAGGAGGTGCCGACGGTTCCCGACCCCGAGAACCCCGTCGACCTGTGGGAGTCCCGTGGGCATGTCGAGTTCGACGAGGTGACCTTCGGATACAACGGAGAGAAGACGATCCTCCCGAACTTCTCCCTCGACATCCCGGCGGGGCAGACGATCGCCCTCGTCGGAACGACCGGCGCCGGGAAGTCGACGCTCGCCAAGCTCATCTCGCGCTTCTATGACCCCTCCCAAGGGCGGGTCACGCTCGACGGCGTCGATCTGCGGTCGCTGCACCCGAAGGACCTCCGCCGCGCGATCGTCATGGTCACGCAGGAGGCCTACCTGTTCAGCGGCACCGTCGCCGACAACATCGCGCTCGGCAAGCCGGATGCGACGCTCGACGAGATCAAGGCCGCGGCACGGGCCGTGGGCGCCGACGGGTTCATCTCGTCGCTGCCCGACGGATACGGCACCGATGTGAACAAGCGCGGTGGTCGGGTGTCGGCGGGGCAGCGTCAGCTCATCTCGTTCGCCCGGGCTTTCCTCGCCGACCCCGCGGTGCTGATCCTCGACGAGGCGACGGCTTCGCTGGACATCCCATCCGAGCGCTTGATCCAGGATGCGTTGCAGACCCTCCTCAAGGACCGCACGGCGATCATCATCGCGCACCGCCTGTCGACGGTCGCGATCGCCGACAGGGTGCTGGTGATGGAGCACGGCCGCATCATCGAGGACGACACTCCCGCTGCCCTGATCGGCGGTACCGGCAAGTTCGCGCAGCTGCATGCGGCCTGGCAGGAGACTCTCGTCTGATCTGCCTCTTCCGGTCGCGATATGACAGCCGTCTGGTGCAGGTGAGCTGTCATATCGCGACCGGAAGTCGTGTGCGTCTGGGTAGCATCGAGGTATGGACCCCCTGCT
>NZ_QOAY01000072.1:0-12726 GCF_003314775.1 Microbacterium sp. H6
CTCCTCGGTGTCGGACGGCCCCCGCAAGGACGACAGCGAGGATCACGGTCGTCCCGGTGACGGCCCCAGGAGCGACGACCGCGGCGACACCCCCTCGAACGGTCGTGGCCCGGTGACGGGCATCGGTTCCGCCTCCGCCGACGAGCTGATCGCGATCGCGGATGCCGCACGCGGCGCGGCCGACGGCGACGTCACCTCGATCGACGCGAAGCGTGACGGCGCCTGGGAGGTGCAGCTGAGCACAGCGGCGGGAGATGAGACCGAGATCCGCGTCGACAAGGAGCTCGCGGCGACCGTCGCCTCCACCGACGCGGCAGACGGCGACGACACCGGCCCGACGCTCATCCTCGACGACGAGACGATCCGCGCACTGGTCGCCGCCGCACTCGCCGAGGCCGAGGGCATGATCACCGACCTCGATGTCGACGGCGACGACGTGAGCCCCTACGACGCCTCGGTGCTCACTGCGGACAGCCGATCGATCGACATCGAGTTCGACGCCGACTTCGCGGTCGTCGGTACCGACATCGACTGAGTCGGTGCGGGCCGCGTCCTGTCGGGCGGACCCGAGACGCCCGGCATGATGGTGCCGCCGCTCCCCACCGGGGCGGCGGCACCATCGCGTCCTGCGGTGGCGAAGCCGATCAGCACGCAAGTCCGATTAGCATTCAAGGATGACGAACTCCGACCCGATCGACGACATCTCCATCGGCGGTGAGGTGATCCGCCTCGGACAGTTCCTCAAGTTCGCCGGCCTGCTCGACTCGGGCGGCGACGCCAAAGAGGTCATCATCGACGGGTACGTGACCGTGAACGGCGAGATCGAACGACGCCGCGGACGACAGCTGCGCGACGGCGACCTCGTGTCGTTCGAGGGACGCACCGTCCGCGTCCGACCGTGACCTCGGCCCGCTGATCGCCGACCGGTCCGCGGCCGCAGTTCAGGCGGTCCGGTAGCGGAGGAACATCACCCCGCCGTTCGCGACCATTCCTCCGGGGAGGTCGAGTGGGCGGGGTGTGCGGTCCGCGAGGGAACGAACGGGACACCCCGCCCCGAGGGCCACGACTCCCCAGCCGTGCCCTCGTGCGCCGGCCGGCGGTTGCACCGCGCCGAGGAGGGCACGGGTCGAACACACTGCCGTTCGCCGACCGACGAGGTCTGAGGTCCGTCGTCGCGGCGTCCCGATCAGATGACCGGTGGAGGTGCGCCGCCTCCGCAGAGAAGACGTTGGATGCGCGGGACCATTACGCGCGACGGGCTTCGGTCAGGATACGGTGCCGGGTGGAGGGAGCACTTTTCGCGCGGTGACGATGATCAGCACCACGAGGAGGGCGACGATCGTGAGGTCGGCCGCGATGTACGCGTAGTGCGCCCCGTTGGTGCCCGGCGCCTCCGATCCCGCGATCACGAGGTCGCTGCGCCGGTTCAGCACGGGACGGATGAGTGCGACCTCGACGACGAAGACCAGCCAGATCCCGCCCAGGATCATGAGGGGCCCGCGTCCCGCCCGTGCTCGCACGCTCACGAAGGTGAGCACCAGGAGCACGATGCCGGCGAGCACATTCAGCGCGGTGAAGACGAGTCGCCCGATGCCGAGCCCGATCGGGATCGTGACGCCGGGGGCGAGGAACTTCAGCGGCGCCTCGAGGAACGAGATCGCGATGATCGCGCCGAGCAGGAACGCGGGCAGCAGCAGCCGCAGGGCCGTGGTCGTCCGTCCCGTCGTCGTCACGTGGTCCTCCTGTCTCGCCGGTCGATGGCGCCCCTCGACGCTACCTCCGCGCTGTCCGGGAGAGGTCAGCATCCACCGGGGAAAAGCCCTGTGCGCTGGTGACGACCTGTGCCCTGGTGAGAGACCTCTGCCGTCACAGCCACTCGATCACCTGCTCGATCAGGATGCCGACGCCGATGACCGTCATCGCGATGCCGGCGATCCGGGTGACGACGGAGCTCGCGCGGGGCCTCGTCCGCAGCAGTCGGCGAGCGAGCAGCCCGACGGTCGTGTACACGACCGCGATGTTGAGCAGATGCAGGCCACCGAGCGCGAGCATCTGCGTCGTTGACGGCCAGCCGTCGGGGCTCGTGAACTGCGGCAGCAGGGCGAGCAGGAGCAGGAGGCCCTTCGGGTTGATGCCGCTCACGCCGGAGCCGCGCAGGAACTGCGCCCATCCGCCCGTGGCGATCGGCTCGCCGCTCTCGGCGATCGGCGCCGGGCGGCTGGCGAGCGTCGTCGCCCCGAGGAAGATCAGGTAGAGCGCGCCGACCACCGTCAGCGTCGTGAGGGTGACGGGATACGTGGTGACCAGCGCGCCGAGGCCGAGCGCGACGGCGACGATCACGACGGTGTAACCCGCGATCATCCCGAGGATCGATGGCGCGATCGAGCGAGCACGCAGGCCGGCGGAGATCGCATAGGCCCAATCGGCGCCCGGCGTCAGGGCGAGCATGACGGCGACCACCCAGAACTGCATGACCAGCGCGATATCCATCGGTTCTCCTCGATTCGAGGAAGAGACTACGAAGAATCACGCGAAAGGTGCTTCGATTCTTCGGGCGACTGACGGCTTCACCTGCAAGAATTGTCACCATGGACGCACTTGACCGGGAGATCCTCTCGCTACTGCAGGACGACGGTCGGATGAGTGCCACGAATCTCGCCGCGCAGGTCGGGTTGAGCCTCTCCGCCTGCCATCGCCGACTCAAAGAGCTGGAGCAGTCCGGAGCGATCGAACGCTACCGGGCGGTGGTCGCCCCGGCAGCCGTCGGCCTCACCTTCGAAGCCATCGTCTTCGTGACGATCGGGCGTACCGACAAGGACACGATCGTCGCGTTCGAGGAAGCCGTCGTCTCGATCCCCGCCGTCGTCGAGGCGCAGCGCCTGTTCGGCGACCCCGACTACATGCTGCGCATCCTCACGCGTGACATGGGTTCGTACCAGGAGCTCTACGACAACACGCTCGGAACCCTCCCCGGCGTGCAGCGCCTCACCTCGACCATGGTGATGAAGCGGCTCGGCGCAGATCGGGCCGTTCCGATTCCCTGAGGCCGGTCCGAAGGCGCCGGAAGTCCTCAGACGAGGGCTCGACGGATGCGCTCCGCGAGCTCTGCGGGCGAGGCATCCACTGCCGCAGTGAGGCCGCCCTCGTCCGACCCGAGCGGCTCCAGCGTCTGCAGCTGCGACTCAAGCAGTGCGGGAGGCATGAAGTGGCCCCGCCGTGCGGTCGCCTGCTCCGCGACCCGCTCCTGCGGCGCATCGAGGTGCACGAAGACGACCGTCGGCGCCGACGCCCGAAGCCGATCGCGGTAGGTGCGCTTCAACGCCGAGCACGCGATGACGACCCCGGGGTCCGCGGCGAGCGCCGCCCCCACCCGGTCGAGCCACGGCCACCGGTCGTCGTCGTCGAGCGGGACCCCGGCTGCCATCTTCGCGATGTTCGCCGGCCCGTGCAGGTCATCCGCATCGATGAACGCGACACCGATCCGGCGGGCGAGCTCCTGACCGACCGTGGTCTTGCCCACCCCGGAAACCCCCATGACGACGATCGACCGAGGCTCGGTGCTCACCAGTCGTGCACCGTTCCATCCGCCAGCCGGTTGTACGGCAGATAGGCGCGCTCATACGGGTACTTGCCGGCCGCGTCGACGTCGAGCTCGACGCCCAGGCCCGGCTTGTCGCCGGGGTGCAGCAGTCCGCCATGCCAGGTGAAGGACTGCCGGAACACCTGGTCGGTACGCGAGCCGTGCTGCATGTACTCCTGGATGCCGAAGTTGTGGATCGAGAGGCCGAGGTGCATCGCCGCCGCCATGCCGACCGGCGAGATGTCCGTGGGCCCGTGCATGCCGGACTTGATCTGGTACATCGCGGCGTAGTCGAGCGTCTTCTTCAAGGGGCTGATACCGCCCATGTGGGTCACGGCCCCGCGCACGTAGTCGATGAGCTGGTCGCGGATGATGTCCTTGAAATCCCAGACGGTGTTGAAGATCTCGCCGATCGCGAGGGGCGTGGTCGTGTGCTGGCGCACGAGTCGCAGCGCCTCCTGGTTCTCGGCGGGGGTGCAGTCCTCGAGCCAGAACAGGTCGTACGGCTCGAGCGCCTTGCCGAGCTTCGCCGCCTGGATCGGCGTCATCCGGTGGTGGCCGTCGTGCAGCAGCGGGATGTCGGGGCCGAACTCGTTGCGCACCGCCTCGAAGACGCCCGGCAGGTGGTTCAAGTAGGCGCGGGTATCCCAGTCCTCTTCGACGGGCTTCGCCCCTCGGCGGGCGGGCTCGTGGTCATAGCGGGCTTCTCCCCCTCCGGTGTCGGCGGCCTGCGAAGCGATGCCGTAGATGGCCTTGAGCCCGGGAACACCGGTCTGGATCCGGATCGCCCGATACCCCTGGTCGAGGTGCGCGCGCACGGAGTCGAACAGTTCAGGCAGCTCCTTGCCCGACGCGTGACCGTAGGCGAGAAGCCCGGTGCGGCTGGCTCCGCCAAGGAGCTGGTAGACGGGCATCCCCGCCTTCTTGCCCTTGATATCCCACAGCGCCATGTCGACCGCGGCGACAGCGGCCATCGTGACGGGTCCCCTGCGCCAGTACGCGCTCCGGTAGAGGAACTGCCAGGTGTCCTCGATGCGATCCTCGTCGGCACCGATCAGCAGCGGGACGACGTGCTCGGTGAGATACGCGACGACCGCGAGCTCGCGCCCATTGAGGGTGGCGTCACCGAGACCGGAGATGCCATCGGCCGTCGTGAGCTTGAGGGTGACGAAGTTCCGGTCGGGGCTGGTGACGATGACCTCAGCCTTGTCGATGCTCATGCGAGGGTCCCTTCGGGAGTGAGGTGGTCGATGACGGTGCGTGCGCGGTCAGCCGCGGGCACGGCGGAGATGGTGCGGGCGATCACGGCCGTCGCGGGGTCGGTCGGGTCGAGTTCGACGAGGGAGCGGATCCAGCTCTCCACGGCGTGCAGCTGCGCGTCGTCGGCGGCATCGCCGGCCTCTCGGCGTCTCCGCAGGGGAGCGACGAGGCGCAGCGCCACCTTGATCGGACTGTCCCGACGGATCTGGTCGAGCCGATGGGCGATGCGCGGATTCGAGAAGCGGAGGCGCAGATCGTCGAGCCATCCGTCGAGCTCCGCGACCGGCAGGTCGACCGCGGTGCGCTGCGCAGCCCACAGCGCCTCGGTGTCGGCGCGCAGGTCGGCATCGCCGAACGCCTCTGCGATCGTGTCGTAGCCCCGCAACCGCCCTGCCGCGGCGAGGAAGGTGTGCCCGGCGTTGAGCAGATAGAGCTTGCGCGCTTCGTACGGTCCGACATCCGCCACGAATCGCGCACCGACCTGCGCCCACTCCGGAGCACCGCCCGGGAACTCGCCCGCGAGGATCCATTCCGTGAACGGCTCGGTGACCACCGCGGACGGATCGTCGAGGCCGGTGAGCTCCCGCACAGCGTCGATGTCGGCAGGCGTGACGGCAGGGGTGATCCGGTCCACCACCGTGTCGACGAACGATGCGATGTCCGAGATTCCCGCAGCCTGGGGCCCGGCGGCCTTGCGCACCGCGTCGCTCAGCACCCGGCCGTTCTGCGGCAGGTTGTCGCAGCTCACGACCGCGATGGCTCCTGCACCGGCATCCGCCCGAGCGACGAGACCTTCGGCGATGCGCCGCGGAACCCCGGAACCGGCCGAGTACCCCGCCTCGGTGACCGTCACGGTCAGAACTGCGACCCGAGGATCGGTGAGAGTGTCGAGCCAGGCCCGCTCATCCGATCCGGGTACCGCCCGCACGATCGACTGCACGGTCGTCGCCCGGTCTCCCTCGGCGGAGCGCTCCAGCACCGTGTACACGCCGTCGTTGCGCGACAGCAGCTCTGCGGCCTCAGGGGCACGCCCGGTGAAAGCGGCGATGCCCCACCCGTCGTCTGCGGTTGCACGCTCGTTCGCCTGCTGGGTGTACCAGGCCTGGTGAGCCCGATGGAAGGCGCCGAGACCCAGATGAGCGGCACGGAGCGGGGGATGCTGCGTGCGCGCAGGCCCGGTCACGATCCGATGCCGGCGGCGCCGGCAGACGCGCGCAGGAACGCGAGGTCGTCGATCAGGCGCTCCTCCAGCGGAGCATCCGTCGAGAAGTCCTCCAGCGTCACCCAGCCGTCGTAGCCGACCTCGGCGAGGGCGCGGAAATAGTCCGGCACGCTGGCGATGCCCTCGCGAAGCGGAGCCCATGCCGACTCCCAGCGCACATCGCCGTCGAGCCCGGTCTGCCCGGTGCGCTGCCAGACGGCGTTCTTCACATGCACGTGCGCGAGGTACTCCCCCAGGAGTTGCAGGCCGGCGCGAGTGTCCTCCTGCCCTTCGATCACGAGGTTGCCCAGGTCGTGGATCACACCGATGGTGCGCGGGTCGATGCCGTCGACCAGGCGGAGGGCGGCCGACGCCGACGCCGAGATCGTCTGATGGTGCAGCTCGACGAGCACCTTCACGCCGAGTGCCCCCGCCTCGCGGGAGGCCCACTCCAGGTCGCCCCTGGTCTGCGCGAACACCGTGCGATAGTCCTGGGTGTCGTTGAAAGGGATGCGCACGCGCACCTGACGCGCACCGAGTTCTGCGGTGGCCCTGAGCGTCCGCAGCACATCGTCGTGGTCGGGTGCGAGCGCGTAGCCGCCGATGCCGCTGAACTCCAGCCCGGCCTCGCGGGTGATGCGGGCGATCTCGGAGACCGACCCCTCGAGCCCGGTGAGCGGCCAGGTCGCGCGATTCCCGGCCCAGAATCCGGGCGGGTCGGCCTCGTCCTGGTCGGTGATGCGCCACTCGATGCCGTCATACCCGATCGCGGCGATGCGGCGAGCCGCCTCTGCCGGCTCCCAGTCGGGGGTCGCCGCGGTGAACACCGAGAACTTCATGCGATGCCTCCCGTCCGCACGTCCGCATCGTCGACGGTGCCGTCGATCAGGTCGGCGACGCGTACCGCAGAGCCGGTGGTCGCCGACACGTAGATGCCGCGCACCACGGCGAGCGCCAGCAGTGCCTCGGGTACGCCGACCCGCGAGGCTCTCCCCTCACGGATGCTCCCGACGATGTCGGCGTACTGGCGGGCGTGACCCTCGGCGAACGCCTGCGGGTCACGGTCGTCGCCGAGCCGATGCCCCTCGGGCACCCAGTCGACGCTGCGGTCGGCGGTGTCGCCGTCCACCCACAACCGCGCGAGCTGGTCGTTCTCGATGATGCCGGTCCCCTGCGCGCCGTGCACGGCCAGCCGCACCGGCTGCTCGGGGAAGGCGGCCGTCGTGGCGTGCAGCACAGCGAGCGCGCCCGACTCGAAGCGCACCGTGACGACCGCCACGTCTTCGACCTCGACCCGCTCATGCGCGAGCAACGCGGTGTGGGCGAACACGTCGACGGGAGTGCCGAGGAACCACAGCAGCAGGTCGACGGTGTGCACACCCTGGTTCATCACGGCGCCTCCGCCGTCGAGCTCCCAGGTGCCCCGCCAGGCGCCGGAGTCGTAGTACTCCTGCGAGCGCCACCAGGGCACAGAGGCCACCGCACTCGTGATCCGCCCCAGGCGTCCGGTGTGGGCGGCCTCAGCGACGGCCACCGCGCCCGGGTCGAAGCGGTGCTGACTGATCACCGAGATCCGGATGCCGCGCGCCTCGGCGTCCCGTGCGATCGAGGCCAGCCGGCGACCACGTTCCATCGACACGTCGAGGGGCTTCTCGAGCACGACGTGCATCCCCCGCGCGACCGCCCGCTCGGCGAGTTCGACATGGGAACCGCTCGGGGTGCAGATGACGACCACATCGATGTCGTCGGGGATCGACTCGATATCGGCGTGCGTGGATGGGCGCTCTCCGCCCAGTTCTTCGACGATGAGGTCGGCCAGCCGATCGGTCGCGGTCGGCACTTCGTCGACGACCGCGACGATGCGCAGGCCAGGGGTGGCCGCGATCGCTCTGGCGTGGTTGACGCCGATGATGCCGCATCCGACGATGGCGACGTCGAGGATTCCGTCGGTCATGAGAGGGTGACTCCGATCTCGTCTGTGAGTGTGCGCAGGGCTCGGCCGGCACGACCGAAGGCCTCAGGCCCCGAGAAGCCGCCGAGCGCGTTGACGTCGGTGAGGTGGGGTTCGAGCGAGGCGAACCCCGCATAGCCGTCGTCGCGCAGGGCCGTGAGGGTCTCGCGAAGTTCGCCGTCGCCGTCACCCACCGGGACGACCTCACCCGTCGCGGCGAGAGCGTCCTTCAGCTGCAGATACTCGAGGTGCGGCCGCAGCTTGGCGTAGCCGTCGGTGAACGGCCGGACGCGGACCTGGACGAAGTTGGCGTTGTCCCAGGCGACGCGCAGCCGGTCGGAGCCGACCGACTCGATCACATCGAGCACGCGCGAGGGGATGTCGCCGTAGATGTCCTTCTCGTTCTCGTGCACGAGGGTGACCCCGGCCGCTTCGGCGGTACGGGCGAGCGCCGCCATCCGCACGAGCACCTCGTCGCGGATGTCGTCCGCCGAAAGGTGCTCGGCTCGGAAGAACGAGAAGATGCGGATGTAGGGGGCCTCCAGCACCTCGGCCGCCCGGATCGCCCGTTGCAGCCGACCGACCTCGTGCTCGACGGGCAGGGACACATCGACTTTTCCGACCGGCGAGGCGACGGCCGAGACCGCCATGCCGCGCTCGCGCACCACGGCCGCGAGCTGCGCGAGCTGCGACTCGTCGAGATCGACGACGTTCACCCCCCACGCGCTGCGCACCTCGATGTGCCGCGCGCCGAGCGCCTGGAGCACGGCGATCTGCACGGCCGGGTCCGGATCGATCTCGTCACCGAATCCTGAGAGCTTCCACGGGGTCATTTCACTCCTCCTGCGGTGAGACCGCCTACGAGATAACGCTGGAACACGAGGTACAGCACGACGACGGGAATGGCGCAGATGAGCGAGGCCGCCATCATCTGCCCGTACAAGGGCACCGCCCCTGTCTCCTGAGTCGCACCGAAGATCTGCAGTGCCACCGCGGCGGTACGGCTGTCGCGGTTGGTCATGACCGAGGCGAACAGCACGTCGTTCCAGCCCTGCAGGAACGCGAAGATCGCGGAGACCACGATCCCCGGCCAGCTCAGCGGCAGCACGATGCGTGTGAGGACACGGAAGTTGGAGGCGCCGTCCATGCGGGCCGCCTCTTCGAGCTCGCGCGGAAGCCCGCGGATGTACGTCACCATCACCCAGGTCGAGAACGGCAGCGCGAAGGTGAGGTAGGTGACGAACACCGACCAGTGCGTGCCGATGGTGGGGATGCGCAGCACCGACGACAGGGTGGAGAACATCACGAACACCGGCAGCAGCATGAGCGTGCCCGGAACCGACTGCAGACCGAGCAGCCCCCGAAGGATGGTGACGCGTCCGATGAAGGTGAACCGCACCAGCACCCACGCCATCGAGACGGCGACGGCCGCGCAGACGACGGCGACAGCCCCGCAGATCAGGAGGCTGTTGGCGAGGCCCCCTGCGAGATCGACGCTGCGCCAGACCTTGATGTAGTTGTCGAGGCGCAGCTCGGTCGGCCAGTATGCGCCGCCCGCGACCGCGACATCCGCATTGATCGAGGCGAACAGCATGTACGAGACAGGCCCGAACACGAGCAGGCACAGGACGATGTTCGCGGCAGCCAGAAGCGGGCGCGGCAGCAGCCGATCCACCTGGCTGTGACCGCCGGGGCGGCTCCGGCGCGGGTTGACCTGCGCGATCGTGGTGGTGGCGCTCATCGCTTCGCGTCCTCTCCGGTGTCCAGGCGCACGGCGCGCAGGTAGATGAACAGGGGGATCGCGACGATCGCGAGCGAGGCCACCGCCATGGCCGCCGAGAGGCCGAACCGGAAGCTCTGGAACGCCGTGACGTAGGTGAGGACCGGCAGCACCTCGACATCGACCGGCGCCGGTATCCCGAAGAGCACGAACGGCATCGTGAAGGCGTTGATGCTGTGCAGGAAGGTGAGGATGAATGCCAGCAGGATCGATCCGCGCAGATACGGGAGGATGACCTTGCGCAGCTTGATGCCCCACCCCGCGCCGTCGAGCGCCGCGGCCTCGTGCACCTCCGCATCCACCGCCTGCAGTCCGGCCAGCGTCAACAGGTACACGAACGGCCAGCTCACCCAGAGCTGCGCGATGACCAGGGTCCAATAGCTCTGCGGCCCGTTGAGCCACAGCCCCGGGTCGACCCCGAACACGCCGAATGCCTCGTCGACCACTCCTTCGGGCTGGAACATCGCCCGAAAGACCGTGGCCACCACGAAGGCGGGGAGGATGTACGGGATCAGGTAGACGGAGCGCACCAGCCCGCGACCGCGGAAGGCGTTCTGCGTGGCCAGCGCCGCCGTGACTCCGATCGGGATCGCCGCCACCGACACGATCAGCGCATAGCTGACGCTCAGCCCGATCCCGCGCAGCAGCGGCGAGGAGGAGAACGCCTCGACGAAGTTGCCCAATCCGACGAACGGCGCCTGCAGCCACTGCCGGATCGTGTACTGGTCCAGGTCGAGCATCGAGATCCAGAAGGCCAGCAGCAGCGGCACCAGGATCAGCAGTGTCATCAGCACCCCGCCGGGCAGCAGCATCCACAGCGGGCGGGGCCGCTCGCTCGGCGGGGTGTCGTCGGTCCGTTTCCGACGCGTGTCGGTGGCGATCGCCATGTGCGTGTCCTCGCGTCGCTACTTGGACTTGTCGAGCGCCGACTGCGCGCTCGCCTGAGCCTCGGCGATCGATGCGGCGATCGCGCTCTGGCTGAGCGATCCCCCCTGCAGGGCGGGCAGCGATTGGACGACCACGTTGGTCAGGGCGAGCTGCGTGTCCCCCCAGGCGCCCGTGAACGGGGTGGCCACCGACTGCGAGGCGGCCTGCACGTTGGCGCTCAGATCGGGGTTGTCCTTCTCGACCTGCGCGGCAGCTTCCACGCCGGTGGGCAGCTCTCCGAAGGTGTCGAAGTAGTCGAGCTGCGACTCGGTGCTGGTGAGCATCTCGATGAACGCGAAGGCGAGGTCCTGGTTCGGCGAGTACTGGGCGACGACGAGGTTGTCGCCGGAGAGGATGCTGGCTGCCTCCTTGCCGCCCTTCGGAAGTTCGGTCTCCCCCGGCGGGATGGTCGGCAGGAGCGCGTAAGAGTAGGAGTCCGCGACGGGCGAGCCCGCGAACGTGGGCTTGGAGTTGGCGGAGGTCATCGGCAGGAAGCCGGCCTTTCCGTCGGCGAAGGCGGCGACGGCCTGCGCGTTCTTCCACCCGACCGATGCCGGGTCGACGAGCCCGTCCTGGTACCAGCCGAAGTAGGTGTCGTAGGCGGCAACCACGGCCGGGTCGTCGATCTCCGCCTTCTTGGCGTCGACGTCGATCAGCGGGTTGCCCGCCTGCACACTCATACCCCAGACGAACTTCCAGGGGTCAAAGCTGTCGGCGTAGCCGATCGCGAGACCGTGCACATCCCCTGATTCGATCTTCGCGGCCGCAGCCGTCAGCTCATCCCAGGTCGTCGGCGGCTCCTCGATGCCGGCGGCGGCAAGCAGCTCGGTGTTGTAGGCCATCACGAAGGGACGACTCACGAACGGGATGGCGATCTCGTCGTCCTCGCTCGGGCCGGAGATACCCAGGGTGGATGGCACGAAGCGGTCACGGCCCCCGACCTTGTCCCAGTCGGCATCGGTGAGCTTCACGAAGGCTCCCGTGGCGTAGGCGGTCGGTGTGAAGGTGGTGCCGAGACCGTAGACGTCGGGGCCCTGTCCGGAGAGCACGGAGGTCTGGATCTTCGTGAGCTCGTCGTTGGCGCTGGCGAAGGTCTCGAACTCGACGGTGGCTCCGGTCTTCTCCTCGAATGCATCGGAGACCTTCCCGAACCATTCCTTCTGCTGCTCGGGGTAGAGGCCGTTCGCGGCCATCATCACGGTGAGCGTCTGGCCTGTCCCATCGACAGCGCCACCGGTGCCGCCGTCATCCGTACCAGCGCCGGATCCCGAGCATGCGGTCAGTGCGATCGCTGCTGCGGCCATCGCCCCGAGGGCGATCAGGGGTCGAGACTTCATTGAACTCTCCTTCGAGACAGTGAGTGGACGTGACTGCGTCTTCGCCAAGGTAGGCAAGCATGGCAATTGTTAGCAATCCATTGCCAGTAATTGCCATCCTGTGATTCTGTTGCCGCATGTCGTCTCCCACACCCCCTCCGCATCGGCCGACGCTCGCCGATGTGGCCGATGCCGCCGGCGTCGCGATCTCCACGGCCTCGCGCGCACTCGCCGTCCCCGGTCGCGGGAACCCCGACACCCGCGAGCGCATCATCCGCATCGCGAAGGACCTCGGTTACACCCCCGTCACCGCGTCGAACGCCTCGGCGACACCATCGACCCGCATGGTCGCCGTGCTCGTATCCGACGTCACCAACCCGTTCTACTTCGGCATCATCCGCGGCACCCAGCAGGCCCTGCGGGTGGCGGGCTACTCGCAGATCCTCGTGCATACCGAGGAGTCGCCCGAGATGGAGGAGAGCACGCTCGAAGAGCTGCGCAGCTCTTACGACGGGGCGATCCTCACCGCGTCCCGCCTGTCCGACGAGCGGCTCGCCGAGCTCAGCGCCGAGCTTCCTCTGGTCGCGCTGAACCGGGCGGTACCAGGGGTGCCGTCGGTGTTCATCGACACACCGCTCGGGTTCGACCAGGCGGTCGAGCACCTCGCCTCGCTCGGCCATCGACGCATTTGCTACGTGGCCGGTCCCCCCA
>NZ_QOAY01000072.1:12793-13769 GCF_003314775.1 Microbacterium sp. H6
CTGGGCGAGCAACCTCCGCTGGCGTGCCGTGGCGGCCGCGTGCGAGCGCCTCGGGATCGAGCACACGAAGGTGGGCCCGTACCAGCCGCGCACGAAGGCGGGCGCGGCCGCGGCGGATGCTGCGCTGAACACCGGCGCCACCGCGTGCGTGGCTTTCAACGACCTCCTCGCGATCGGCATGCTCATCCGGCTCAAGGAACGAGGCGTGCGTGTTCCGGAGGACATGAGCATCGTCGGCTGCGACGACATCTTCGGCGCCGACTTCTGCAACCCGCCGCTGACCACCCTCACCGCTCCGGTCGAACAGGCCGCACGGCTGTCGGTATCGATGCTGCTCGATCGACTGCAGAGCGAGCGCATCGGCGCGAGCGCACTCACCCGCCGCCACATCGCGGCGCTGCCGACCCATCTGACCGTGCGGGAGTCGACCGGCTCCGCACCGCGCCGTACCCCTGGAGGAGAATCATGAGCAGAGAACTCAGCCCGCACGTCGACCGACTCCTCCCCGCCGATCCCGGAGTGCGAGAGCTCGCCAGGAGGCTGTACGACGCCGTCGCCGCGGCGCCGATCCTCTCCCCGCACGGCCATGTCGATGCTGCATTGCTCGCCGACGACAAGCCCTTCCCAGACCCTGCGACACTGCTGATCACGCCCGACCACTACGTGCTGCGTCTGCTCCACGCAGTCGGCGTGCCCCTCGACGCGCTGGGCCGGGGAGCCGCGCCCGCTGATCCGCAGGAGGTATGGCGGGCGTTCTGCGCGAACTGGGACGTCTTCCTCGGAACCCCGGTGCGCTACTGGTTCGAGACCTCGCTGTCCGAGGTGTTCGGGGTGACGGAGCAGCCGAGTGCGGGCAACGCCGACGAGCTCTACGCGCACATCGACTCGCAGCTGCGCACCGCCGAGTTCCACCCACGTGCGTTGTTCGAGCGCTTCCGCATCGCGGTGCTCGCCACGACCGACGACCCCGCCGACG
>NZ_QOAY01000072.1:13820-14177 GCF_003314775.1 Microbacterium sp. H6
GCAGCTCACGCACGACTGCGCGACGATCCGTCCTTCCACGGGCATGTGCTCCCGACATTCCGTGCCGACCGTTACATGGACCCATCGGCTGCGGGCTGGACGATCGCGATCGCGGAGCTGTCGGAAGCTGCCGGCACCGATGCCGGGAACTACGCCGGGCTGCTCGAGGCCCTGCGCCGCCGCCGCGCCGCGTTCCGGGCAGCGGGCGGCACAGCGACCGACACCGGGGTGCTCGATGCCGGATCGCAGCCGCTCACGAGTGCCGATGCGGAGCGCATCCATGCCGCGGGGCTCCGGAGCGAAGTCACGGCGGAAGACGCGACGGCGTACCGCCGCAACATGCTCTACCGGCTGGCC
>NZ_QOAY01000072.1:14193-19703 GCF_003314775.1 Microbacterium sp. H6
AGATGTCGTCCGAAGACGGACTCGTGATGCAGCTGCACCCCGGCGTCATCCGCAACCACCACCGTGACACGCTCGCGCGGTTCGGCCCAGACAGCGGGCACGATCTGCCGGACGTCGCCGCCTTCACGCGGCCGCTCACCCCGATCCTCAACGACTTCGGCACGAACGAGACGTTCCGGATGGTGCTGTTCACGGTCGACGAGACAGCGTTCAGCCGTGAGATCGGACCACTCGCGGGCTTCTATCCGTCCGTCTACGCCGGTGCGCCGTGGTGGTTCCTCGACACCCCCGACGCCATTTCGCGCTACCGGCGATCGGTGACCGACAGTGCCGGGTTCACCAAGACCAGCGGATTCGTCGACGACACCAGGGCCTTCTGCTCGATCCCCGCGCGCCACGACATGTCCCGACGACTCGACGCCGGCTACCTGGCGGCACTCGTCTCCGAGCACCGGCTCACCGAAGAACAGGCCTTCGCATTGGCGCACCGTTTCGTGGACGACATCCCGAGGACGACGTTCCGCCTGCCCGGGGGTACCGCCTCAGCTTCATGACGTGGACGCCTTCGTCACCCTGCGGACGACGTACTCGACGACGTCGCCCTCCGGGATCGCGCGGGGCCGGAAGCGCACACCGGTCGACGCCCGTGGAACCATGCGATCGACGCGGAAGATGCGCCAGTCGTCACGATCGAGATCCCACGCGAGCAGGTACCAGACCGACCCCCAGCTCACCAGGCGCTGCGGTTCGGTGTGCCGCTTCTCTTCGTCTCCGCCGGGTTTCGTGTAGCCGAAGCGAAGCCGTTCATGGGCACGGACGGCCGCGGCGACCGTGCTGAGCGCCGCGAGGTCGAGCGGGGGTTCGGCCCCAGGAACCACACTCGTCGCCTCACGGATCGCGTCGACGCGACGGCGCAGTCGCGAGGGCATGACCTGCTCGAGTTTCGCGAGGGCGGTGAGCGAGGTCTCTTCGACGCCGAGCCGCCAGGTGGCGGCCACCCCCAGCCCGACGGCGACCGCGACCGCCTCGTCGTCGTCGAGCAGCAACGGAGGCATCGCGGTTCCGGCGGCCAGGCGGTATCCGCCCGCGACGCCGGGGCGCGCATCCACCGGATAACCGAGCGAGCGGAGCTTGCCGATGTCGGCGCGCACGGTCCTCGTGCTCACACCCAGTCGGTCGGCGAGTGCGGAACTCGTCCAGTCGCGTCTGAGCTGAAGCAATGACAGCAGTTCCAGCAGACGGGCCGAGGTCTCGAGCATGTCTGATCCTCTCAGCAAATGCGGAAGCTGGTCTTCCGCATTGCCTGAGAGCGTCAACAGCATGACACAGAACACCTCCCTCAGCCCTTTCCGCATCGACATCCCGCAGGATGCCATCGATGACCTGCACGATCGTCTGACCCGCACGCGCTGGCCGCTCCCCGTTCCCGGACGTGACGATCGCACCGACTTCAGCCGCGGGATCCCGCTTCCTTACCTGCAGGAGCTCGCGGATCACTGGCGCGATGGATTCGACTGGCGGGCGCAGGAGAGGGCCCTCAACGCGCATGAGCAGTTCACGACGGTCGTCGACGGTCAGACGTTCCATGTGCTCCATGTGCGCTCGGCGAACCCGGCAGCCACGCCTCTGCTTCTCAGCGACAGCTGGCCGGCGTCGTTCATCGAGTACCAGCGACTGATCCCGCTGCTGACGGACGACTTCCACGTGGTCATCCCGTCCCTGCCCGGACTGGGGTTCTCGAACCCGCTCTCCGGCACCGGGTGGGATCTGGCTCGAACCGCCGACGCCTACACCGAGATCATGACGCGCTTCGGCTACGACCGGTTCGCGGCGCACGGCACGGACGTCGGCACCGGCATCATCGGCAGACTGGCCGCGCTGCACCCGGAGCACGTCATCGGCACGCACTTCGCCAGCGACCGCGTGTGGCTCGGACTGGTCGGCACCATGTTCCCCGCCCCCGATGGTCTGTCCGAGGAAGAGCTCGCCCAGCTCGAGGCCGCACATGCTGCGAGCGCTGCGGAACGCGGCTACATCGGCATGCACAACCATCGACCCGACACGGTCGGACCGGCCCTCACCGACTCGCCCGTCGGCCAGCTCGCGTGGATCGTGGAGAAGTTCAAGCGCAGGATCGACGGCGGGTACGGGGCGCCGGATGTCGACCGCGACCAGCTCCTGACGAACGTGAGTCTCTACTGGTTCACCCGCAGCGGTGCTTCAGTCGCGCAGTTCTTCTACGAGTCGGAGCACGCCCAGCTGGACTTCGTCATGCCCTCCGGGGTGCGCGCCGGCTGAGCCGTCTTCGACGCGCATCCCCTGATCCGGCGCACGATGGATCCCGCCGGTGCGATCGACCACTGGAGCGAGTTCGCCGAGGGTGGGCACTTCCCGGCGATGGAGGAGCCGGAGCTGCTGGCCGACGACATCCGCAGGTTCTTCCGCGGTCTCGCCTGATCCGCTCAGGCACCGTGCGCATCGATCAGATCGCGACCGCGCTGATCGATGCGTGCGGGCGCCTTCTCTCCTGCACCCTGGTCTCGCTGTCGAGCACCGAGAAGCCGGCGCGCTCGAGCTGGTTCGACATACCCTGCACCGACCAGTAGTGCGCCGTCGTGACGGCGTGCGGGAAAGGCTGCCCGTCCGCCCCGTCGAAGAAGCCGACCAGCAGATGTCCGCCCTCACGGGTCCCGCGGCGAGCGGCCTCGAGCAGATGCGGAAGCCCATCCGGAGTCGCGTGGATCAGCGAGTACCAAGCCAGCACGCCGCCCAAGGAACCGAGCGGGATGTCGGTATCGGCCAGAGACGCCGTCCGATACGAGATGTGGGGGAATCGCGCCGAGGCGCCGGCGATGAAGTCCGGCACCAGGTCGATGCCCTCGGCATCGGCACCGCGCTCGACGAGGAACGCCGTCCAGTGTCCAGGACCACACCCCACGTCGAGGATGCGTCCGTCGACGCCGTCCGCCCAGCGACCGATGCGCTCCCGGTCGACGTCATCCATCTGCGCGATGTCGCCGAACAACTCCGTGTACTCGACCGCACGCGCCGCATACCCGTCGCGCACGCGCGCATCCTCCGTCTCCTGCTGAGCCATGGCCCTCCCCGCTCTCGCGATGATCGGACTCCACGCTATCGAGGTCTCGCCCGCAGATGGATGTAACACCTGTTACAGTTTCGTGTGTGACGAAATCGGATGGCTGGCTCGTGCTCCTGGTGCAGGTACCCGCATCACCCTCGCGGCATCGCGTCGCGGTCTGGCGCGAGCTGCGTCATTTCGGTGCGGTACCCGCAGGGCAGGGTACCTGGGTCACGCCAGATGTGCCTGCGTGCGTCGAGGGGGTCGACCGGGCGCTGGCGCTCGCACAGCGCGGCAACGGCGACATCCTCGTGCTACGCACCCAGGCCGACGGCGGTGACACCGCCGCACTTCGGAAGCTCTTCGACGCCGCGAGAGCAGACGACTGGGCGGAGTTCGTCGCCGACTGCGCGAAGTACCGCGCCGAGATCGCGCGTGAGATCGAGAAGAAGAAGTTCACGCTGGCCGAGCTCGAAGAGGAGGAGCAGAGCCTCGACCGACTGCAGCGCTGGCACCGCACGATCCGCGCCCGCGACGTGTTCGACTCCGCCTCGTCCAAGGACGCCGACCGCGAGTTGGCCGCGTGCGTTCAGGATCTCGCCCGGTTCGCCGACCTCGTCTACCAGGCCGTCCACGCGTGAGCCTGCCGACCGCCGCCGCACCGGCGACCCGCCAGGTCGCACCGCTGTATGCAGCCGGCTTCGTGACGGCGTTCGGCGCCCACAGCATCGCCGCAGGCATCGGGGCGACCGGCGGGGACATCGGTCTCGACCTCCTGCGTCTGGGGGCGCTTCTGGCGATCTACGACCTCGCCGAGGTGTTCCTCAAACCCGTCTTCGGCTCGCTGTCCGACCGGATCGGCGCCAAGCCGGTGATCGTGTTCGGGCTTCTGGCCTTCGGCGTCGCATCGCTCGTCGGGGTGTGGTCGTCGAGCACGGCAGCCCTCGCGATCGCACGTCTCGGGCAGGGCGCCGCAGCCTCAGCGTTCTCGCCCGCTTCCTCGGCGACGGTCGCACGGCTCGCGGCCCCGGGCGCGAAGGGGCGATACTTCGGCAGATACGGATCCTGGAAGGGCCTCGGCTACACACTGGGTCCTCTCCTAGGCGCCGCACTGATCTTCCTGGGCGGCTTCCCCCTCCTCTTCACGTGCCTGAGCGCGCTCGCCGTCCTCACCGCGATCTGGGTGGCGATCTCCCTGCCCCGACTCGAGCCGCTGCCTCGACCCCGGTACACGGTCGCCGACCTGGTCCGTCAGACGACGGAGCGGGGCTTCCTCATCCCGACGCTCGTGCTCGCCGCGTCCACCGGCGCGCTCGGTGCGGCGATCGGCTTCCTCCCCGCTCTCGCCAGCAGTGAAGGTGCTCCCCTCTTCGCGAGCATCGCGATCGCCTCGGTTCTGGCGCTGAGCTCGGCACTCACCCAGCCCTGGGCGGGCAGGCTCCGCGACAGCGGCCGCTTGAGCGATCGGACCGCGATGACACTCGGCCTCGCGGTGATCACGGCCGGCATCCTGGTCGCCGCGTTCGTCCCCGTGCTCCCGTGTCTCTACGTCGCCGCCGCCCTGCTCGGCATCGGGATCGGCGTCTCGACGCCTTTCGCCTTCGCGCATCTCGCCGAGACGACACCACCCGAACGGATGGGGCGCACGATGGGCACGGCCGAACTCGGCCGCGAGCTCGGCGATGCCGGTGGGCCGCTGCTGGTCGGAGCCGTCGCGGTGGCGGCGACGCTTCCCTGGGGTCTCGCGGCACTCGCGGTCGTGGTCGCCGCTTCGGGAGCGACCACCCGGGTCCTGCCGCGATCACCGGGAGGAGAGCGGGCGGAGAGCGACACCTGATGCACTTTCGTCGCCGACGCAGGCCGCCCGATGGAACCGGATCTCCGTGCCGGACGAATACCTAGTGTGAGCAACGACAACGACATCATCCGCGAATCGCTCGAGGCCGCGGAACGGTTCTCCGAGATCTTCGAGCGACATATCGGCGCCGTCTCGGCCTACGTCGCCCGCCGCGTCGGACCGGCTGCGAGCGATGACATCGTGAGCGAGACGTTCCTGATCGCGTTCCGCAAGCGGAGGCGCTACGACTTGACGCGGAGTTCCGCGCTGCCCTGGCTGATGGGCATCGCGACGAATGTCCTCGGACAGCACCGAAGGGCCCAGGCGCAACACTGGCGCGCGCTGCAGGCGTCCGTCGATCAGCACGACCAGGTGGCTGCCGACGATCACGACCGCTCCTCCTCGCAGCTCGATGCAGCAGGCGAGATCGAGCGCCTCTACCCCCGCATCGCCGCGCTGACGGCCCGTGACCGCGAGGTGCTCTTCCTGCACGCCTGGGGCGATCTTACATACGAGCAGATCGCCGCGGCGCTCGCGATCCCGGTCGGTACCGTGCGTTCACGCCTCAGCCGCATCCGGGCGAAGCTCGCCGCT
>NZ_QOAY01000072.1:19734-21904 GCF_003314775.1 Microbacterium sp. H6
CCCCGCCGTCGCCGGCTCCACCTCACCGGCCGCGCGCGGCGACCACCCACATTCGACTTGCCGAGAAAGAGACCATCCATGGACATCCTTGACACGGTGCGGGAGATGAAGCCCACCTACCCCACATCGCCGCAGGCGCCTCGCCGCGCCCTCCACCAGGCGATCGCGCAGTCGCGACGTCGCCGCCCACTCGGACGGATCATCGGGATCTCCCTCGCGGGCACGGCGGTCGCCGCGGTCGCCGTCGCCGCCTCCGTACTCATCCCGCCGGGAGTCGTCGGCCAACCGCCGGCCGCCTCGGCATCGACCTATCTCAACGAGACCGCGGCCTCCATCCGATCGGCTGCCGCGCAGCCGGTCCAGGTGACCATGGCGACCAGACACCTGCGCCTCGTCGGTGGTCGGAATGAGCAGTCCCCTCCGTTCGGCAGCTTCAGGACGGATGCCACGGGTGCCGTCGTCACCGAATCGGCTGTGACGTATCTCCATGCGGCGGACGGAAGCTCGTCGCAGACGTCGCACACCGAGTTGCACGCCACCGAGACCTACGGCGACGCCACGGCCGTCCACCGCGCCTGGACTTCGTACTACGGGTCATCCTTCCCCATCGGCGCGGAGCCCCTCACGGTGCGCGATGTCGACGTCGACGCCCCTCCCATCGGGGAACTCCCGGTGTCGACCACCGACTTCCCGTCGGACCCCGCGGCCTTCCTCGCCGCATGGACGACCGGCATGGAGGATCAACTGATCGCTGCCAAAGCAGAAGCGGCGAGGATGCCCATGGACGGCGAACCGGAGTCGAACGGACTGTACGCGAGCATCGAGGAACGGCTCGACATCCCCGCCGCGGAGCATATGCTCAACGAACTCGGACATTCAGTGCCCATCCTCTCCGCCTCCCCGGAGTATCGCGCGACGTTCCTGGAGGCACTCGCCCTGGCAGACGGGATGGCCGTTGAGAACGACGCCTCCGCCGACAAGATCCTGGTGTACGAGACCGACGACGCCCGCTTCCGCCTGACGGTCAATCCCCCGACCGGCTCCATCCTCCGGATCGAGAAGTTCCTGCTCCGGGTTCCCCCCGGTCCCGGGAACGTGTCCATCGAAGACACCACTCCCGTCGAGGTCGGCTCCGCATCCTTCCTCCCGAAGGAGATTCCGGATTTCGCGGTGACCTTCACGACGGAACCGGTGGGCTGAGCCCGGCACTCCGCAGTGCGCCTCCGCATCCTCTCGGGTGCGGAGGCGCAGTGTCGCCGGGCTCAGTCCGCCGCCGGCACCGCCGCGATCACCCGGATCTCCCTCGTCGCGGCATCACCGAGGATGCGCAGCGCCTCCTGATAGGCCTCGGAATGGTACGCCGCCACCGCAGCCTCGAGATCCGGGAACTCGATGATCGTCGTGCGCAACGCCGACTCGCCTTCCAGCACTGCGAGAGGCGCACCCCGCGCGAGGAACCTGCCGCCCCCGGCCCGCATCGCGGGACCTGCGCGCTCGACGTACCGCGCAAGCGTCTCGTGATCTCGAATGCTCGTGAACGTGTTCACCCAATAGACAGTCACCGTGATGCTCTCCCGTCGATCTCGGAGAATCCATCCTGAGCGACCGGCGTATGTCCGACCAGGCCGAGAACCGCCGACGATCGACTCGATCCTGCCGATTCCGCTCGAACGCGGGCTCGGCGCCGACTCGGTGTTCGTGCGGGCCAGGACCGGGCTGACCGCTACCGGAGCAGCATCAACGACTACTCTCCGTCGCCAGCGCGCGATCGGCGGATCGGCCGGAGAACTCTTCGGACGATCCCCACCACGACTGCTCCCACGACGCCGCCCACCGTGTTCCAGACGATGTCCTGCACATCGGGAACGCGACCGGGTATCGAGGCCTGTACGTGTTCGATCGCGAACGACGTACCGAACACCAGCACGGGCGCGAGTATCCAGAGGCGCCTGCTGAGCGCGAGCGCCACTGCGGCTCCGAGCGGCACGAAGAGCAGAGCATTGAGAATGCTCTCCAGCTGGAGATAGCTCATCGGTTCGACCAGCGGCGCGGCGAAGACGTGGGCGAAGTCCATGAAGAGCGCGCGGGCAGGACCCGCGAATCGGCGCGGTTGACGGCGCTCACTGAAATTCCTCGGTTCTGCTCATCGAAATTCCCCACTCTGGGTCGC
>NZ_QOAY01000284.1:0-637 GCF_003314775.1 Microbacterium sp. H6
CGATCATCGTCGGGGCCGGGCAGGCCGGGCTCGCGGTGGCCGCCGCGCTGATCGGGTTGGGGTTCCGGCCGCAGCAGGAGTTCGTGGTCGTCGACGCCGCCACGGACCGGCAACGCAGTTGGGCGTCCCGGTGGCATTCGATGCGGCTGCTATCCGACGCCCGCCACAGCACGCTGCCAGTCCGGCCTCTACCGGTGGACCCGCACGAGCACCCGCGGGCGGATGAGATCGCGAACTACCTGGACCAGGTGCAGCACACCCTGGGGGTGGACCCGTTCTGGGGGTTGCGTGTGGTCGGGGTGGAACGCGTCGGTCACGGGTCGGTGCTGCAGCTGCAGACCGCAGAGGGCGACGTGCAGACCCGCAACGTGGTGTGCGCGACCGGCGCCGCCACCCACCCCCGCATCCCTGCGTGGGCGCAGCAGCTGCGGGTGCCCGGGGTGGTGGTGCACAGCGCCCACTACCAATTCCCCCGGCAGGTGCCCACCGGGCGGGTGCTGATCGTCGGCGGCGGAAACAGCGGCGTGCAGCTGGCGCGAGAGCTATCCACCTCCCACGAGGTCACCCTCGCGGTCCGCACCCGGCGCCCGCACCGACCCGCCCGTACCTTCCCCGTCCACGCCCGGGCAGGCTCGTC
>NZ_QOAY01000281.1:0-211 GCF_003314775.1 Microbacterium sp. H6
GAGGCACCGATGCCCAGCTCCCCCCGCCTGCGCGCGAGCGCGCTCCTCCTCGCCGGAGTCCTGGCGTGCGCCGGGTGTTCCGCCGCGATCCCGAGCGCGCCGACGGCCGTCGGCGACGGCTTCCCCGGCACCTGCCTGCCTGCGGAGGTCTCGTGGCCCTCCGACTTCCTCGAATCCCTCCCCGGGGAGTCCGAGGCGATCGGCGGGCGCA
>NZ_QOAY01000281.1:325-3176 GCF_003314775.1 Microbacterium sp. H6
CGGCACGACATGTTCGGCGAGCCGGTCGACGATCCGAGCTTCGGCAAGGAGTCCCTGGTCGATGTCCGCACGCTGGAGGTCATCGCCACGGGCGAGACCGAGCTCACCGCAGCGGAGCAGCAGATGGACGGCAGCAGCGCCTACAGCGCGGCCCAGCTCTCGGGTGAGACCTATCCGAGTCCGCTCATCGTCGAGATGGCGCGCGTCATGAAGGACGGCGCACCGTCGTGGCAGCTGACGATGTGCGATACCGCGACCAACGAGATGACCGTCACCACTCTCGACTGATGTGCGCGACGCCGTTTCTTCAGCTAACTTGCACGTTGGTGTGCACGTAATGTGTAAACTCGTCCTGTGAAACAGAGCTGGCGGGTCTACAAGCGCGACGTCAAGAGACTCTCCCGCGTGCCCAAGGCGTGGATCATCATCATCGGCGTGCTCATCACGCCGGCCCTGTACGCGTGGTTCAACATCAACGCGTTCTGGGACCCCTACGCCAATACGGCGAACATCCGCGTGGCGGTGGTCGATCTCGACGAGGGCGCCACCTCCGATCTCACCGGTCACATCGACATCGGCGAGCAGGTCACGACACAGCTCGAGGACAACGACCAGCTCGGGTGGACGTTCATGGGCGAGGACGAAGCCCAGGAAGCCGTGAAGAGCGGCGACGTCTACGCCGCCATCGTCATCCCGGCGTCGTTCAGCGAAGACCTGATCAGCATCACCAGCGACGACTTCACGCAGCCGGCGCTGAAGTACTACGTCAACGAGAAGGCCGGGGCGATCGCCCCGAAGATCACGGATGTCGGTGCCTCCGAGCTCGACAAGCAGGTCACGAGCGCCTTCAAGGAACAGGTCGCCCTGGCGGCGACGAACGCCCTCAAAGACGTCGGCGACTCCACCGAGCTCCGCCTGCTGAACGCGAGGGACAACACCCTCGACGCCTTCGACCAGGCAGCGCAGACACTCGCCTCGGCTCGAGAGAACCTCGCCGAGACGCAGGACGGTCTCGCCTCCTCCCGCAACACGCTCTCGTCCGCACGGAGCACCCTCGGCGACGTCGACACGACCCTCGGTGACGTACAGAGATCGCTCGCCCAGACGCAGTCGATCATCGCCGAGACGCAGAAGGAGGTGATCACCTTCACCGACAGCGCCACCACCGCGTTCCTGCAGGGGACGACCCTGCTCGCCGACGCCTCCTCGAAGGCGAACGTCTCCATCACGCGCCTCACCCAGAGCCTCGAGCAGGCAGGCGTGCGCATCGATGCCGGTATCGACGACGTCTCCACCGTGCTGAAGGCGAACGAGGCGGCAGCCGCCCGGTTGCAGGCGCTCCTCGACGACACCGACCTCAGCGAGGACACGAAGCAGCGCCTGACCGAGGTGATCGCCTCCCTGCAGGAGCGCAACGCCACCGACCAGCAGCTGCTCGCCGACCTGAAGACCCTCAAGGCCGGCGCCGCCGACACCGTCGGCTCGATCCAGGCGACGGCCGATGCCGTGGACCGCGCGATGCAGGACACCAGGGACGCGTCGTCCTCGATGCGCGACATCCTCACCGGCACCGTCCCCGCGCTGAACAGCGCCATGGCGCAGCTGTCGGCGAGCGTCGGCTCGTTCTCCGCCGCACTGGATGCGCAGAAGGGTGTGCTCGCCCAGGCGGACCAGCTGCTCGGCGGACTGGACTCACAGCTCGTCGCGACCTCCGCGGCACTCACGAGCTTCGACGGCGACCTCGCCGGCATCGAACAGGGCCTGCAGACCTCGCGCACCGACGTGGTCGCGCTGAACGCCGCATCCGAATGGGGTCTGCTCGGCACCCTCACCGACCTGGAGCCCGAGCAGATCGCCCAGTTCATCTCCTCCCCGGTCGAGGTGGACGAGCACCTGGTGTTCCCCGTCGACACCTACGGCTCGGCGATGGCAGCACTGTTCACGAACCTGTCACTGTGGATCGGCGCTTTCGTGCTCATGGTCATCTTCCGCGTCGAGGTCGACACCGAGGGGGTCGAGGGTGTGACGGTGCGAGAGGCCTACTTCGGCCGCTTCTTCCTCTTCGCGACGCTCGCCGTCGGCCAAGCGCTGATCGTGTGCACCGGGAACCTCATCATCGGGGTGCAGACGGTCAGCGCACTCGCCTTCGTCGGCACGGGTGTGCTCATCGCCCTCGCCTACGTGAGCATCGTCTACGCCCTGTGCGTGGCGTTCGGGCACGTCGGCCGCGGACTGTGCATCCTCCTCGTGATCATGCAGATCCCCGGCGCCTCCGGCCTGTACCCGATCGAGCTGATGCCAGGCTTCTTCCGCGCGATCTATCCGCTCCTGCCGTTCTCCTACGGCATCGACGCGATGCGCGAGACCATCGGCGGTTTCTACGACGGTCACTACTGGCGCTTCCTCGGCGCCCTCGCCGTGTTCGTGGTGCTCGCCTTCCTCATCGGACTCGTCCTGCGCCGCCGTCTCGCGAACTTCACCCTGCTCTTCAACCGACAGGTGCTCGCCACCGACCTGCTCATCGGCGAGAAGGTGCAGGTCGTCGGGAACGGATACCGGCTCACCGACGTGATCCGCGCCCTCTCGAACCGCAGCGACTACCGCGACGATCTGGCACGGCGCGCCGAACCGTTCACGCGCCGGTACCCGATGCTGTTGAAGGGCACGGTGCTCACCGGGGTGGCGGGCCTCGTCGTGCTCGGTGTCCTCACCTGGGCTCTCCCCGGATCCAAAGCCCTGCTGCTGGGCCTGTGGACCCTGTGGATCCTCCTCGTCATCGGATTCCTCGTCGCCATCGAATACATCAAGCACAGCTTCGAGAACGGTGCCGAGGTCGCGGCGCTCGACGACA
>NZ_QOAY01000087.1:0-1601 GCF_003314775.1 Microbacterium sp. H6
CGCTGCGGCCGTCTTGGTGCCGCCGATGTCGACGGCGAGGACGACCTCGCCCATCAGGCGACGGCGACAGGGAGCAGGTGCAGCTCGTCGAGGATGTCGCGGATCCTGGAGACCGCATCGTCGTCGAGCGCCTGCACGGTGCGAGCCATGGTGGCGTGATCGATGATGCCGCGGGCGTGCATGGCGGCCTTGAACGCGCCGACACCGGTCGCATCCCCCGACAGCCCCTGCGGCTGGAACACGATGTCGAACAGACGGTTGATGCGTTCCTGTTCGGCCCGGGCGATCACCCAGTCGCCGCTCTTGGCCGCCTCCCACAGCCGCACGTATCCCGCGGCCTCCACATTCGCGAGTCCGGGGACCACGCCGTCGGCACCCGCGAGCGCCATGGCGTCGACGACGACCTCGTGACCGGTGAGCAGCTGCAGCGGACTCCCCGCCGCCCGGTTCGCCGCGATCAGACGCCGGAACGAGACATCGTCGCCCGAGGAGTCCTTCACGCCCTGGATCACGCCCTCGCTGCCGAGCTGCACGAGCAGATCGATGCCGAGCTTGGAGTGCACGCGGACCGGGACGTCGTAGGCCCACAGCGGGGCGTCGATGGCCGCGGCGATGGTGCGGAAGTGGTCGGCGACCTCGGCGGCGGAGTTCAGCGTGTACAGCGGAGCCGTCGTGACGATCGCCTGCGCGCCGGCGTCGACCAGACGGCGGGCGGTCTCGATGATGCGGGGAGCCGTGAGCTCGATCGCGCCGGCGATGATCGGCACCCGGCCGGCATTCGCCGCGACGATCGTGCGGAGCAGCTCCACGCGCTGGTCGTCGGTGAAGTACGCGGTCTCGCCCGTGGAGCCGAGGGCGAAGAGTCCGGAGACACCTTCGTCGACGAGACGGTCGACGAGACGGGAGAGCGAGGCGTGGTCGATCGAGCCGTCCTCGAGCAACGGGGTGGCGACGGGCGGGACGACGCCCGCGAAGACGGGGGCGGAGGGGGCAGCAGACATGTGTGTTCCGGTCGTTTCAGTGGTGGGATTCGAGCAGCGAGGGCGCAGCGCCCAGCAGCGTTCTGGTGTAGTCGTCGGAGGGAGCGTCGAACACACGGGCCGCGTCGCCGAACTCGACGACCCGCCCCTTGTTCATCACGGCGATCTCGTCGGAGAGGTAGCGGACGGTCTGGATGTCGTGGGAGATGAAGACCATGCCGAGGCCGAGCTGCTCCTTCAGGTCGGTCAGCAGGTTCAGGATCTGCGCCCGCACCGAGACGTCGAGCGCCGAGGTGGGCTCGTCGGCGACGATCACCTGCGGGTCGAGCACGAGCGCCCTGGCGATGGCGACACGTTGGCGCTGCCCCCCGGAGAGCTGGCTGGGCAGCGCGTCCAGGGCCGAGGGCGGCAGCCCGACGAGACCCACCAGGTCGCGCACCTTGCGACTCCGGGTCGCCGCGCTGCCGAGGCGGTGCACCTGCAGCGGATCGAGGAGCGCATCGCGCACCGTCATCCGGGCGTTCAGCGCGGTCGCCGGGTCCTGGAAGACGACGGACAGGATGCGCCCGAGCCGCTTGCGCACGGCGGGCGTGAACGATCGCACTGGCTCGCCGCCGAACA
>NZ_QOAY01000087.1:1647-8881 GCF_003314775.1 Microbacterium sp. H6
GACCTGCCCGCTCGTGGGCTTCTCGAGGCCGATCAGCACCTTGGCCGAGGTGGACTTGCCCGATCCGGACTCGCCGACGATGCCGAGGGTCTGCCCGCGCTTCACCGTGAGCGAGACGCCCGCGAGCGCATCGACGTACTCGGGACGGAAGAGTGAGGACGCACGGGTCTTGTAGCGGACGTGCACGTCCTTCAGCTCGATGACGGATTCGCTCATCGTCCTGCTCCGATCGCCTCGACGGGCGCATCGTCCGGATGCGCGGAGTAGTAGTGCTCCGTCCCCTCGATGTGTCGGCGCACCGGGGTGGTGCCGGCATACCGCGAGGGGTCGCTGGACCGCGGGGCGAAGCGGTCGCCCGCCGGGAAGTCGCGCGGTGAGGGCACGACTCCCGAGACCTGATGCAGGCGGTCGGAGCCGGCCTCGATCGAGAGCACAGCGCCCAGGAGGCCCTGCGTGTACTCGTGCACGGGCTGCGTGAGCACCTCGCGGGTGGTGCCCTGCTCCACGACCTGGCCCGCGTACATCACCGTGATCCGGTGGGTGAGCTCGGCCACCAGGGCGAGATCGTGCGAGACGAACAGGAGCGCGAAGCCGAGCTCCCGCTGCAGCCGCATGAGCAGCTCCACGACCTGGGCTTGCACCGTGACATCGAGCGCGGTGGTCGGCTCGTCGGCGATCACCAGCCGCGGATCCCGGGTCAGCGCCATCGCGATGAGCACGCGCTGCCGCTGCCCTCCCGAGAGCTCGTGCGGATACGAGGAGAGTGTGCGCTTCGGATCGAGACCGACGAGCGTCAGCAGCTCCTCGGCGGTGCGGGTGCCGCCGCGCGAGGTGAGCTGCTTCATCTGCGAGCGAATGAGCATCGCCGGGTTGAGTGAGCTCAGCGCGTCCTGATAGATCATCGCGATGTCGTGTCCGCGCAGCGCGTTGCGTTCCTTCGGGGCCATCTGCAGCAGGTCTTTCCCGTCGAACAGGATGCGTCCGCGGATGTCGGCCTTCGGGTCGAGCAGACCCATGATCGCGAGCGAGGTGATGGACTTGCCGCATCCGGACTCCCCCACCAGCGACATGGTCTCGCCGGGGCGCACCGTGAAGCTGACGTGGTCGACCACGTCGACGTCGCCGTGCCGGGGGAACGAGATGCACAGGTCCTGCACCTCGAGCAGCGGCTTGTCGTCGCCCGTGTACTCGAGGCGATCCGTGCGGGTGAGTTCACGCCGTCGCAGCTCGGCGAGTCGTTCCGCGAGGGGGACGACTTCCGCGCGCGGCACCAGGGTGTCGGGGACGCCGCTCGGCACGGAGAGGTTCACCGCGGTGTCGACGGTGGGGATCACGTGCGTGTCGTCCGGGATCGCTGCGACCTCGAGCTCGTGCGTGGACTCCTCGGTGTTCGCGGCGTCGGCCGTGATCGTGCGCGCCCGCGGCGACACCATGGCGTCGGTCATCCCCTCGGAGAGGATGTTGAGGCACAGCACCGTGATCATGATGAGGATGCCGGGGAAGAAGGTCGCCCACCACGCTCCGCTCATGAGCAGGTTGCGGCCCGCGGCGATGACGTTGCCCCACGACGGCTCGGGATCGGGCACGCCGGCCTGCAGGAACGACAGCGAGGCCTCGAACACGATCGCGTCGGCGACGAGCACGGTCGCGAAGACGAGGACCGGCGCCATCGCGTTGCGCGCCACGTGTCGCACGATGATGCGCGGGGTGCCCGCTCCCATCACACGCACGGCCGAGACGTAGTCCTCCCCGTACTGGTCGAGGATGTTTGCACGGACGATGCGGGTGAGCTGCGGCACGTAGAGGAACGCGATGGTCAGCACCAGCACGGGCAGCGACTTGCCGAACACCGCCACGAACACCGCGGCGAGCGCGATGCCGGGGAACGACATCACGACGTCCATGACGCGCATGAGGGTCTCGGAGATCCACTTCGGGGCGGTGGCGGCGATCGTGCCGAGCACGCAAGCGGCGACCAGGGCGACGAGGGTCGCCCCGATACCGATCACGAGCGAGTAGCGGGCGCCGTAGACGAGGCGCGAGAAGATGTCGCGGCCCTGACGGTCGGTGCCGAACCAGTGCTCCGCTCCCGGCGGCTGCACGGGAGTCCCGGAGGCCAGCGGGTCGAACGGCGCGATGAGAGGCGCGAAGATCGCGGCCAGGGCGATGATCGCCAGCACGGCGATGCAGATGATCGACCCGAGGGACAGGCGGCCCCAGCGGAGGCCCGGGACGGAAAGCCGTTCCGTGAGTTTGCGTCGCATGTCACACCGCCCGGATTCGAGGATTGATGAGCACGTACAGGAGGTCGACGATGATGTTGATCACGACGAAGGCGAGCGCCACCGCGAGCGTCACTCCCTGCACGAGGTTGGGTTCGTTGTTGGTGACGCCGTTGAGGATGAGGGTTCCCATCCCCGGGATGGCGAAGATGATCTCGATCACCACGGCGCCGCCGAGCAGGTAGCCGATGCGCAGCCCCAGCACCGTGACGGGGGTGATGAGGGCGTTGCGCAGCACGTTGCGGCCGACGACGATCACCCGCGGGATGCCGGCGCCGAGGGCGGTGCGCACGTAGTCGCGGTCGAGCTCCTCGACCATCGAGGTGCGCACGACGCGCGACAGCTGACCGATCACCGGCACCGCGAGCGCGATCGCAGGGAGGGTCATGCGGGCGAGCCAACCGGAGGGATCGGCCCAGAAGTCGGGGAGCGGGCCGGAGGCGGGGAGCAGTCCGAGGCCGAGGGTGAAGACCTGGATGAGCAGGATGGCGAGCCAGAACGACGGGGTGGAGAGCGCCGCGACGCCGAAGACGCGGATCACCTGGTCGGGCCAGCGGTCGCGGTAGACGGCGGCGAGGACGCCGATCACGAAGGCCACGATCACGGCGATGATGAGCCCGAGGAAGGTGAGCGCCAGGGTGACCGGGAAGGCACGGGCGACCTCATCGATCACGGGAAGGCTGCGCGCGGAGTAGGTGCCGAGGTCGCCCTGCACGAGTCCGAACAGGAAGTTCACGTAACGGACGAGCAGGGGGAGGTTGAGGCCGTGGTCCTCGCGGTAGGCCTCGAGGGCTGCGGGCGACGCCGTCTCGCCGAGCGCCGTGCGGGCCGGGTCGACGGGCGAGAACGACATCACGAAGAACACGAGGAACGTGATGCCGAGGATCATCAGCGGCAACTGCAGCAGTCGCCGGCCGATGAGGCGGAGCGTGTGGGACACGTGCCGCTCCTTCCGAGGGTGAGGGAGGTGCAGGGGGCGCGCTCGTCGGGTGAGCGCGCCCCCTGTTCGGGTGCTGCTTCTGTGCGGGTGCTACTTCGCGGCCACGCCGACGTCGAGGAACGACAGTCCGGTGGTGGGGACGGGCTGGAACCCGACGAGCTCCTGGCTGCTCCAGGCGGTCGGCAGCTTGCGGTGGAACAGCGGGTAGAGCACGGCCTGATCGGAGAGCAGGTCGAACGCCTGGTCCCAGGTCTTCTGCTGCTCGTCGCCTTCCTGCTGGACGGCGGTGTCGAGGAGCGTGCGCAGCTCGGCGTACTCGGGAGAGTCAGCCCAGTTGGTGCGGGTCTGGGTCCAGACGTTCTCGCCGTACCACCAGTTCATGAGCAGGTCGGGGTCGACGCCGAAGACCGAGGGGTCACCGGGGGCGACGGCCACCGTGTAGTCGCCGGAGTCGACCTTCTCGTACATCGACGCGGACTGTCCGATGTCGAGCGTGGTGTCGATGCCGATCGCGTCGAGCGACTCCTTGATCAGCGGGGCGACCTCCTTGACCCATCCGGTGTCGGTCGTCAGCAGCGTGATCGACAGGTCGGAGACGCCGGCGTCCGCCAGCAGCTCCTTCGCCTTCTCGGGGTCGTAGGTGTAGACCGTCGAGGCCTCGTGGTAGTTCGGGTACGTCTCGGGCAGGAACGAGGTCGCAGGCGTGGCGTTGCCGAGCATGCCCGTGCCGATGATCTTGTCCATGTCGAGGGCGTAGTGCAGTGCCTGCCGTACGCGCACGTCGTCGAACGGCGCCGCCTTGGTGTTGAACATCATGAACAGCAGGCCGAACGACTGCACGCTCTCGACGTCGGCCGACGAGGCGAGGGTGTCGACGTCGATGTACGGCACGTCTTCGATCGCCTGCACGGTGCCGGTGGACATCGCGGTGACGCGGGCCGAGGCGTCGGCGAGCAGGTTCCAGTTCATGCCGGCGGCGAGCGCGGGGCGCGGGCCGTTGTAGTCGTCGTAGCGCTCGAAGACGAGCTTGTCCTCGGGGACCGCGGAGACCAGCGAGTACGGGCCGGAGCCGACCGGGTTGGCGGCGAAGTCCTCGGGATCGGCCTCGACGACCGCCTTCGGGACGATCTTGACGACGCCGAGGCGGTCGTTGATCAGCGAGAAGGGGTAGTCCGTCGTGATGCGCACGGTGTCTTCGTCGACCGCGGTGACGGTGTCGATGAAGTCGACGAACGACAGGAAGAGCGAGTTGTTGTCCGGGTCGAGCACGCGGTCGTAGCTGAAGACGACGTCGTCCGCCGTGACCGGGTCGCCGTTCTGGAAGGTCGCGCCTTCGCGGATGTCGATCTCGTAGGTCGTGTCGTCGATCTTCGTCGGGAGGTCGGCGGCGAGCGCAGGGGCCGGCTTCTGGGTGACCGGGTCGAGGTCGACGAGACCTTCGAAGACGTGCCAGTTCGCCGAGACCGTGACGGCGCCGGAGGCGACCATCGGGTCGAAGCTGCCGTTCAGCGTGTACGAGATCCCCGCCTCGATGATGGCGTCCGGGTCGATCTCGCTCGCGGCCGCGCTCTCGTCGGGGGTGGCGGTGGTGCCGGCGCCGCAGCCCGCGAGGGCGACGGATGCGGCGACTGTGCCGGCGACCGCCATCGCGAATCGACCCGCGCGACGGCGGGTGAAGTGTCGGTTCATGTGTGCTCCAGGGTGGTGGGGGGAACATCTTGAGGACATCTGATGTCTGATGTACTCTAAACACAGGTTCGATCAGATCACAAGAGTGAGATGATCGGAGCGTTTCTGCCAGGCACGAGAGGGAGCCCCATGAAGTCCACCACGAGTAGGGCGTCACGCATGCGGCGCTCGACCACGGCGGATCAGATCAAGCAGCTCATCCTGACGCGCGGGCTCACCCCGGGCGACCCGCTGCCTACGGAGGCGGAGCTCTGCGACGAGCTCGACGTCTCGCGATCCTCCGTGCGTGAGGCCATCCGCACCCTCTCGACCCTCGACATCGTCGACGTGCGTCACGGCCACGGAACGTACGTCGGACCGATGTCGCTGGATCCGATGGTGGAGGCCCTCGTCTTCCGCGGGGTGCTGTCGCCGGAGGGGTCGCTGCAGGCGCTGCGCGAGGTCGTCGAGGTGCGCCTGGCGCTGGACCTCTCGATGGCCGAACGCATCGTGGAGGCGGCCAAGGCGGATGATGACCCCGAGCTCGACGCGCTGGTCGCCGACATGGTCGACAAGGCCGAGCGCGGCGAGCATTTCCTCGAGGAGGACCGCGCCTTCCACACCCGCCTGTTCGGCACGATCGGGAACCGCCTGGTCGGGCAGCTCGTCGGCGCCTTCTGGGATGTCCACACGGCGGTGCTCCCCCAGCTGGGGATCCCGCAGCCCGATGACATCCACAAGACGGCGAAGGCGCACGGCGACATGCTCGAAGCGGCGCGCTCCGGCGACGTCGACCGGTATCGCCGGGCTGTCGTCGAGCACTACGAGCCGCTGCAGCGCGTGCTCGCGAGTGCCGCGGGCGACGCTCAGGGCTGATCGGTGCGACTCCCACTGCCTGGGGAGGAGACGGGTGCGATCGCGACCGTCGCCGACACGAGGCCCGAGAGGCGGTCGGGGACCGGGACGGGCGCCAGCACCACGGGGCGACGCTCCGGGTGATCGAAGCGCCGCACCGCACCGTCGAGGACCTCGACCAGGAGCGGATCGATCGCCAGGCCGAAGCCCACGGCCTTGAGCACGGCCTCCTTGGCGGTGAAGACGCGTGCGGCGTCGGCGATCGACGCCACGCGTGCCCGCTCCTGCGGGGTGAGAGCCATGGACAGCACGTCGTCGCCGTCCACGAAGGCGGAGTGCTGCTCGACATCGATCCCCACCTCCGCCCCCTCGCAGAAGGCGACGGCCACGAACGTCCCGCTGTGCGAGATCGACACGTCGGGCCATTGCGTGCCCTCGAATCCGCGCCCCGGCTCCCCGGACAGGACCGGCTTCCACTCCCCCGCCGCCGTGAACCGCCGCGTGAAGCGGGCGGCGCCCAGCGGGACTCCCCGCACTTCCCGAAGTCGACGGTGCACCATGACCCGCCCCGTGACGAAACGGCGGGCATCGCCCTCACGCCGGAACGCGGCGAGGCGGACACGGTCGTCGTGCGTGAGCGGGAGCCAGGACGGCGGATCCGCATCCTCCAGCCGATCGACGAGCTCGACCTCGGCCACCAGGCGGCGGGGCGGGGCTTCGGTCCGCGCATCGCCGGGGACGCGGGCGTCGCCGGGCACGAGGAACGGGATGTCGAGAGGCGGGATGTCGAGGAGGGGGGACGAGGTCATCCCGTCGCCTCGCGCACGACGGAGGTGATGTCCGTGACGGTGCCCTCGCGAACCTCCAGCACGCGGTCGAGCCGGGCGAGAGTGGACTCCCGATGGGCGACGACGACGACGGTCCTGCCCTGCGCGAGTCGATCGAGCGCAGCCTCGACGAGTCCGGCGGTCTCCGGATCCACGTCGGACGTCGCCTCGTCCAGCACGATCACGCGGCTCTCCAGCAGGGCGATCCTGGCGAGCCCGACCAATTGCCGCTGACCGGCGGAGAGAGATCCGTCCGCTCCGACGGCCGTATCGAGTCCCTCCGGAAGCGCGTCGACCCACCGCGACAGGCCGAGGGTGGCGAACGCCCCCCGCAGGTCCGCGTCATTCGCGGAGGGTGCCGCGAGACGCAGCTCCTCGGCGATGGTGCCGGTGCCGAGCTGCACCTCCTGCGGCACGAAGGCGACGCGGAGCGCGCGCTCCGCGGGGGCGAGCGCTACGAGATCGGCATCGCCGCAGCGCACCGTGCCCCTGATCGGGGCGTACAGCCCGGCGATGACCAGTGCCAGCGTCGACTTGCCCGCTCCGGAGCGGCCGGCCAGACCGTAGCGCAGGCCGCTCTCCAGGTGCAGACTGACCCCGCGCAGCACGGGCTCGCCGCCGTAGTCGAACCAGACGTCGCGCATCTCGATCCCACCGTCGGA
>NZ_QOAY01000087.1:9154-9356 GCF_003314775.1 Microbacterium sp. H6
GATGAGTGCCGCGAGCGTCACGCCCTCGATGAGCGACATCGCGCTGATCCAGCGGCCGAGGACCACCGTGCGCATCTGGGCATGGACGGCAGCGGCGTTGACCTCGGCCGAGCGCTCGTCCAATCGGCGCCGCGTGACCGGCGGAGCATCGGCGATCAGCGTCCGCGCCCGCACGCTCTCCGCGAGCTCCGCCACGACGTCC
>NZ_QOAY01000004.1:0-212 GCF_003314775.1 Microbacterium sp. H6
GGGGTCGCGGAGCTGCGCGCGCAGAGGTGTGCTGCTGCGCACGCCTCTCGCGGTGTGCGCGGCGAGCAGTCCGATCGTCGCCATCGCCGACAGGCCCCAGAAGGCAGGGGCGACGGAAGCGGGCACCGGGGCGACGGCGGTGGCCGCCGACCAGGTCGACGCGACGCCGGCGAGGCCCAGCGCGATCGCCAGAGTGCTCAGCGGGATCCGTG
>NZ_QOAY01000004.1:412-607 GCF_003314775.1 Microbacterium sp. H6
CGAGTGGAAGAGGACATGTCGAGGTAACCTCTGACATTTTACTCCGGGGTTCACGAAGGCGGCGCGGATGCCGAAGACGGCGCAGACCCCGAGGCTAGGCGGCGAGGTCGTGCGAGGCCGCGTCGGCCAGTGCGCTGCGCACGGCGCGGATCGAGGGAGCGTCCGCAGACACACGCCTCGCGGAGGAGAAGATCT
>NZ_QOAY01000004.1:758-1005 GCF_003314775.1 Microbacterium sp. H6
TGCCAGGTCGACCGTCGGGGTGTCACCCGCCCATACGAGCTCCGGCAGCAGTCCCACTGCGAGTCCGGCATGGATCAGCCGCACGTGGGCGGTGAGGTCGGCGATCTCGAAGCGCACATCGGGCTCGAACCCGGCGGTGCGGCACAGCTGCTCCGCCCAGGCGCGCGACGCGGTGCCGGCAGGTTCCAGCACCCAGGGTTCGTCGCGGGTCGACCACAGCGCGGCGACGGCGTCGGCGTGCGCGGGG
>NZ_QOAY01000049.1:0-17375 GCF_003314775.1 Microbacterium sp. H6
CGGCGAGCTGTCGGTTGCCCGCGCTCACCTGCTGGGCTCCGCTCGCGAGGCTCTGCGCCCCGGTCGCGAGTTGCGCCGTGCCGTCGGCCAGCTTCGCGGTGCCCTCCGCCAGAGTTATGCTCCCGGTCGCCGCCGTGCCGGCGCCGTCGGCGAGCCTGGTGGCGCCGTCCGTCGCCGTGATGAGCTTGTCACGCACGTCGCTCAGGCCCGTGAGCAGGCGCTCTGCGGCCTGGCTGCCCACCATCTCGGCGACCGAGCTGCGGATCTTCTCGACCGCCTGCGTGCCCATCGACGATGCGAGGTAGTTGTTCGCGTCATTGGTCTCGAGATCGATGCGCGCCTGGTGCGGGTCGGTTCCCGCCGCCGAGGTGAGGGCCGAGGAGAAGTCGCTGGGAATCGTCACCGTGAAGTCGACCGTGCCGTGGCGCAGTGCTTCCGAGGCTTCGTCCGCCGACATCAGCTGCCAGTCGAACGCGTTGCCCTTGATCAGGTTCTCCGCCACGTCTTCGCCGTAGTTGACGGTCTCGCCCGTCGCGGGTTCCGTGCCGGTCGTGGGTGCGGGCGCGCCCTCGTCGTCCACCACGAGGGCGACGGGAACCTCGGGGAACTTGGCGTACGGGTCCTGGTTCGCCCAGAGGTACAGACCGCCGTAGAGGATCGGCACGCAGATCAGCGCGACCAGGGCGATGATGCCCATCCTGCTCGCTGTCAGTCGTCGGAGCTCGGCGGCGATCATGGCGGGAACCTTCATCGCGTGCCTCCGTTCTCGTCTGCGGGGGTGTCCGCGATGTCGGGGACGGCATCGTCCGCCGGTTCGTCCCACACGAGCGGCTCGACCGGTCCGGAGGCATTGATCGCGTCGAACTCGTGCATCCGCTCCAGGGCCACGGCAGCGGATCCGCCGACGATCACGAGCATCGCGTAACCGCGGTCGGCGAACTCCGTGGCGATGCGCCACCATCCATCGGGGCTGCCGCCGTGACGGTCGGGCGACACGAGCACGATGCCCTCGACGCCGGAGCGGAGCACGGCCAGCTCGCACAGGATGCGCACGCGTGCCGCCGGATCGACGGTGCCGATGGGGGCGGCGGCGAGCTCGCTGTACCCCAGACGAGCGAGCCAGCGCCGGGCGTGGAGCGGGGTGGCGCCGAGGCCCGCGAACATGAGCTCCTCCTCGACGACGCCGACCAGGGCGACGTCGGGATGAGGGTCGCTGACATCCGGAGCGTCGACCAGGGCCACGCGTCGACGCAGGGACTTCGCGTCGACCGCGTCGTCGATGCTCACGCGCCCGGATTCCGGACGCATGCGGCCGCTCGCGATCAAGCCGAGCACGGTCGGTCGCTGTTCGGTCTCGGCGATCGCGAAACGCACTGCTCCGGTGTGGAACTCGAGCGACATGGGGGGCAGCGCCTGGCCGTTGCGGCCCTTGCTCACATCGCGCAGCGAGATCTTCATGCGCGGTCCTCCGGATCGATGGGGGAGTCTGTGGGAGCGGCGGCCACGGCGATGTCGGGGTGCGAGGCGAGCAGCTCGTCAGCTTCGCGCCAGGAGAGGCCGGCGATGCTCAACACGGTCCGCACGGCGACGTCAGCCGCACCCGTGCTGGTCGCGTCCGTGCGCGAGATCACGGTGCGGGCCATCTCCTCGATGAGGCGCGCGAGGGTGGGGGCGGCGAGGTCCGTGCGGAAGCTGCCGTCGTCCTGACCGCGTCGCACGAGTGCCGACACCGTGCGGCGCAACGGGGCCAGCGCGGCGGCCGTGTGCTCGACGTGCGCTTCATCGAGAGCGAGAGCCGCGGCCACCTGCACGTGCGCGGCCTCGTGCCAGAGCAGAGCGGCGAGGCGGGCGAGGGCGAGACGGGCGTCGATGTCGTCGATCGAGGTGGCGATGGCGTTGAACCGCTGAGTGCCGCTGGAGATGAGCTCCCGGATGAGGGCGTCACGGTCCTCGAAGTGTCCGTAGAGGGTGCGACGCGAGAGCCCGGCACGACGAGCGATGACGTCGATGGAGGCGTGCGGTTGGACGGCCAGGGTCGAGCGCGCGGCGGAGAGGATGCCGGCGCGGTTCTCGACGGCGTCGCGACGAGGTGCACGAGTGGTCATGACCTCATGCTACGGATCATGCACATAGCTGTGCAAGATTATTCTTCACATTCGGAGAGCGTCCTCAGGTGCCGCTTCCGCGCAGCCGTCACGGAGCCAAGCGTGTTATGTTACGCGTTGCGCGTGAGCGCGTACGGGGGATGGCACCGGTCTCGGACGAGTGAGCGTCCGGTACGCGAGTGTCGACCGCTTTCAAGTGGTGGGGGACCGCTGTGGTCGAGGGGGAGTGTGCTTTGGCAGGCATCGATGTCGTGCGGGAACGCCGAACGAAGAGCGATGATGTCTATCGCCGGTTGCGGGATGCGATCGTCGACGGTGAGCTGCGGCCGGGGGAGCGCCTTCGCGACGCGGAGCTGGCGGAGAGCCTGGGGGCCTCCGCCACGCCCGTCAGACATGCTCTGGCGCGCCTGGCGGAACAAGGGCTCGTCGAGATGCACCGCAACGGCGCCACCCGCGTGGCGCCGCTCGATCTCGACCACATCCGCGATGCCATCGCCCTCTTCGGCGACAGCTGGATCGGCTCGGTGCGCCATGCGATGCCGCACGTCCAGGAGGATGACGTCGCCTATCTCGTGGAGCTGACCGACGATATGTCCGCCGCGGGACGAGCGCGCGATGTCCTGGCCTACGGAGTCGCGTTGCGCACCATCGCCATCGGCTTCGCCCGTCTCGAGGGGAATGCCCTGCGGGAGTCCGTGATCGAACTGCTCGGGCCGCAGATCCGGCGCTTCACGCAGCGCTCTGCGGGGTCGTTCGACTGGGCGGCGAACGAGAGGTCCACGCGCGAGATCCGCGAGGCGATCGTCCGTCGTGATGCGGTGCAGGTCCGGGCCGCCCTGGTGATCCTCTTCGACGATGTGCTGCCGGGTGTCGTCGACCGCACCGCGGCGCGAGCGCGCTGATCCCGAGCCGCACCTCTGACAGCACGATGCGCCGGCACTCCGAGGGTGCCGGCGCATCGGTGGATCCGTCGTCGTGTCAGTCGGTGCCGGAGTCGAAGGCTGCGCCCTCGGAGGCCGAGTCGACGGCGTCGGCCAACGTCTCGTCGGCTTCGGAGATCGAGCCCTGGACGGACTCGGTGATCTCGCTGGACTCCCCGGCGGTCACGCGGCCGACCAGTTCGCCGGTCGCACCTCCGACGAGGCCGAGTCCCGCGTACTGCTCGAGGCGTGCACGCGAGTCGGCGATGTCGAGGTTGCGCATGGTCAGCTGGCCGATGCGGTCGACCGGCCCGAAGGCGGCATCGCCGACACGCTCCATCGACAGCTTCTCGGGGCCATACGAGAGGTTCGGGGAGACGGTGTCGAGGATGGTCCAGTCGTCGCCGCGGCGGAGGCGGATCGTGACGGTTCCGGAGATGGTGAGGCCGACCCAGCGCTGGATCGACTCGCGCAGCATGAGCGACTGCGGCTCGAGCCAGCGTCCCTCGTACATGAGGCGACCGAGGCGTCGACCCTGCTCGTGGTAGGTGGCGAGGGTGTCTTCGTTGAGGATGCCGTTGACCAGGCGCTCGTAGGCGATGAACAGCAGCGACATGGCGGGTGCCTCGTAGATGCCGCGCGACTTCGCCTCGATGATGCGGTTCTCGATCTGGTCGCTCATGCCGAGGCCGTGGCGTCCGCCGATCGTGTTCGCCTCCATGACCAGGGCGACCGGGTCGGAGTATTCCACGCCGTTGATCGCGACCGGGCGTCCCGCCTCGAACGTGACGGTGACGTCTTCGGTCTCGATCGCGACCGAGGGGTCCCAGAACTTCACGCCCATGATCGGGTCGACGGTCTCGAGCGAGACATCGAGGTGCTCGAGCGTCTTCGCCTCGTGCGTCGCGCCCCAGATGTTCGCGTCGGTCGAGTATGCCTTCTCGGCGGAGTCGCGGTACGGGAAGTCGCGGGCGACGAGCCAGTCGCTCATCTCCTTGCGGCCGCCGAGCTCGGTGACGAAGTCGGCGTCGAGCCACGGCTTGTAGATGCGCAGGCGCGGGTTGGCGAGCAGGCCGTAGCGGTAGAACCGCTCGATGTCGTTGCCCTTGTAGGTGGAGCCGTCGCCCCAGATGTCGACGCCGTCCTCCTTCATGGCGCGCACCAGCATCGTGCCGGTGACCGCGCGTCCGAGGGGCGTCGTGTTGAAGTAGGTCTTGCCGCCGGAGCGGATGTGGAACGCGCCGCAGGAGAGGGCGACGAAGCCCTCTTCGACCAGGGCGGTCTTGCAGTCGATCAGGCGCGACGCCTCGGCGCCGTACTCCAGCGCGCGGCCCGGGATCGAGGCGATGTCGTCCTCGTCGTACTGACCGAGGTCGCCGGTGTAGGTGAAGGGCACGGCGCCCTTCTCGCGCATCCACGCGACGGCGACGGAGGTGTCGAGTCCTCCGGAGAAGGCGATGCCGACGCGCTCGCCGACGGGCAGTGACTGGAGGACCTTGGACATGGCTCCCAGTCTATCCGCGGCGGCGTGTCGCCCCGTCTCGCCTCAGCTGGCTCGTCTGGTCTCGTTTGGTGGGGCTTCGTCTGGTGTGGCCTCCGGCGAAAACGGAGGAGCACCGGCTGCGGCACGGTGTGTCGTGGTGAGGCACGCCGAGGCACGCCGGACACGTCTCCGTTTTCGCCGGGCACGGCCCGGTGAGCTGCGACGAAGCTACCCCGACTGAGCGGAATCCTCGTGGCGTGCGGTGCGCAGCGGCGAGAACAGGACGATCATCGCCGCCACGAGGAAGACGACCACGCTGACCGCGATCGTCACGCGATAGCCGTACGCCGTCGCCAGACCGCCGGCGATCAGGGCCCCGACGAGGAAGGTGACGCGGTTCACGGTGCGAATCGATGCGTTCAGCCGTCCCTGCATCTGGTCGGGGGCGACCGCCTGGCGGTATCCCATCTCGTTCGGATCCTCCACCCCCATCCCGAGGCCGAACAGGAATTGCCCCACGCCCAGGGGGATGGCGACGACGAGGAGCGTCGTGTTCTCGGCGTGCGGGATGACGAGAACCGTCGTCCACGCGAGTGCCGAGAGCAGGCGCCCCGCGAGGACCGCGCCGCCGACTCCGAACCGGCGACCCGCCGTGGGGGCGAGGAGTGCCCCGATCAGGCCGCCGAGCCCACCCATCGCGAGCACGACGCCGAACAGCAGTGCGCCGACGCCGAGCTCTCGCAGCGCGTACGGCGCGAATGCCGTCAGCGCGATGCTGTTGCCCAGGAACCAGACGTTCACCGACACGGCCATGGGCGCAAGCGTTCGGTGGGAGTAGGTCCAGCGCAGGCCTTCCATGATGTCGTGCCCTAGGTGCCGGCCGTCGGTGCGGCGTGACGCTTTCACCTCCTCGACACGGATGCGGCTCAGGAGAACGGCGTTGACGACGTACGCGACGGCATCGATCAGGATGGCGAACGGTGCCCCCAGCCAGCCGACGAGTGCGCCGCCGAAGGCCTGCCCCGTCGTCTGGGCGACGGTGCCTGCTTGACCGAGTCTCGCGTTCGCCGCCAACAGCTGATCGCGGCGGACGAGGCGGGGTAGCATCGGCTGCGCAGCGGAATCGGCGATGAGCGTGAGCGCGCCGTAGAGCAGGAGCAGGGCGCCGAACGACCACACGGACAGAGTCCCCGTAAACCACAGCACCGGCACGAGACCCAGCGTGAGCGCGCGGCCGATGCTCGCGATGACCATGGCGGGCTTGCGCCGCCAGCGGTCCATCAGGGCGCCGACGATGAGCCCGAACAGCAGGTACGGCACGACGTTCGCGGCGTTGAGCAGACCGATCTCGAACGCAGAGGCCCCCAGTGTCGTGACGATCAGGACCTGGAAGGCGACGGCGGTCACGGAGCCGGTGAACGCGCCGAGCGTCGACGACGACCAGAAGAGGGCGAACGCCGGAACGCGCAGCACCTCGGTCGGTCTGTCGTGCATCTCCGCCTCGCTCCCGTTCCCGTCATCCTATGCATGGGCGGTGCGCGCGCCATGCGAAAACGGAGGAGCATCGCCCGCGACACGGTGTGTCATGGTGCGGCTCGCCGCGGTACGCGCGACACGTCTCCGTTTTCGCCGAGGCTGGGCCGGCGGAGGCGCGATGAAGTGGGAGAGTAGGCGCACGGAGGTCGGACATGGGCGCAGCAATCCTGTGGGGCGCGGTGGCAGCAGCACCGCTGTTCGTCGGTGCAGTGCTCGCACTGCTGCGTACGTGGCCGCCGAAGTGGCTCGGCATCGTGCTGGGCTTCGGCGCCGGCGCTCTCATGGCATCGATCGCCTTCGAGCTGTGGGAGGAAGGGCTCGACCTCGCCGGTCCCATCCCTCTCGTGGTGGGTGTCGCGGCGGGAGCGATCAGCTACTACATCGCCGACCGCATCCTCGATGCCCGAGCGGCGAAGACCAAGGAGCAGGCCGGCGGAGGACAGCTCGCGGTGGGCGCCCTGCTCGACGGCATCCCGGAGCAGCTCGTGCTCGGCATCGGACTCGCATCCGGTGAGCCGGTCAGCATCGCGCTCGTGGTCGCCATCCTGGTCTCGAACCTGCCGGAGTCGATCGGCTCGGCTGCCGACCTGCTCGAAGGCGGCATGGCGAAGTCGCGGGTGCTGCTGCTGTGGGCGGGCGTGGCCGTGGTCTGCGCGCTCGCGACCGTCGCGGGGTTCGGCCTCGCGAGCATCACGGGCGACGACTTCCGCTCGGCGGCGAGCGGTTTCGCAGCCGGGGCGCTGCTGGTGATGCTGGTCGACTCGATGGTCCCCGAGGCGCAGTCCAAGGCCAAGGAATCCACGGGACTCGCGACCGTGCTGGGCTTCGCGCTCGCCGCGGGGCTGGCGCTCGCTTCCTGATCACGCGTTCAGCAGGAGGACGTCACAGCGGTCGGCTCAGATCTTCCCCCGCGTGGATTCGCGGCGCACGCTGCGTCCGGCGATGCTCTCGATCTGGAGGGCGAGGGGGAGATCGCGATCCTCTCCCGCCCACGGATTGACGCGCGCGGCGACGCCGGCGACGTCGTCGTCCGCCACCCGAGACAGTGTGCCGTGCACCAGCACGCTCCATGCCGTGCTGCCGAGCGGGTCGTGGTAGTCCACCTCGAACGCGGCCGGCGTGGCGGCTTCTCGCGTGAGATCGGCGAGGACGCCCTCGGGCGATGTGCGCAGCACCAGATCGCGCCCTGACAGCGCGAAGTTCACCGGATAGATCTGCACCCGCTCCTCGTGGACGAAGCCGATCCTCCCGATCGTGGTCGTGGTCAGCAGCTCATAGGCCTGCTGTTCGTCGAGTACTCGAATCATGCGTGCACTCCTTCCCTGTGGCGCCAGGCTAGCCAGGGCGTCGATGCCCTTCAAGGGAGTCCTCACCCTCGGCGCAGGAGAACCCGCCACTCGGCGGACGCACGGCGCAGGATCGGCCTCGGCTGGCGGGTTACCCTCGGGTGCGGTGTGCACGAGGCTGGCGGGAAGCCGCTGCGATGGCGGCCGAGGACAAAGGAGTTCTGATGACTGACACGACCCTGGCGCGACCGCCGTTCGATCCCGAGCTCGAGGCCGCTCTCGCCCTCGTCGCCGACCAGCTGCCGCCGACCCTGACGGCAGAGATGATCCCGCTGCTGCGCCAGTCGCCGGTGAGCGGGGAGGACGAGATCTTCGCGGTGCTCGCCGACCGCGGCTTCACCCGACGGGACGTCTCGATCGCGGGTCATGGTGGCGATGAGATCGTCGTCTCCGTGATCGAGAAGGAGGGCAGGACCGGCACCGGCCCCGGGTTCTTCCACACGCACGGCGGCGGCATGATCATCGGCAACCGCTGGCTCGGCGTGGCCGGATTCCTCGACTGGGCGGAGCGCTTCAACGGCGTGATCGTCACCGTCGAGTATCGGCTCGCCCCCGAGTTCCCGGATCCGTACCCGGTGGAGGACTGCTACGCGGGCCTGCTGTGGACCGCGGAGCACGCCGAGGAGCTCGGCATCGACCTCTCCCGGCTGTTGATCGGCGGCGGCAGTGCCGGGGGTGGGCTGGCCGCGGGCACCGCCCTGCTCGCCCGCGATCGGAAGGGCCCCGAACTGATCGGCCAGCTGCTCATCTACCCGATGCTCGACGACCGAGACGAGTCCGTGTCGACGCACCAGATCGACGGGATCGGCGTCTGGGACCGCGGCTCGAACGTGACGGGGTGGACCGCGCTCCTGGGCGACCGCGTCGGGACGGACGACGTCTCCGTGTACGCCGCCCCGGCGCGCGCGACCGACCTGAGCGGGCTGCCGCCCGCCTTCATCGACTGCGGCAGCGCGGAGGTGTTCCGCGACGAGGACGTCGCCTACGCCACGAAGCTCTGGGAGGCCGGGGTGCAGGCGGAACTGCACGTCTGGGCAGGGGGGTTCCACGGCTTCGACATGTTCGCTCCGCACACGGCAGTCGCGCAGGCCATGCTCGCCGCCCGCGACGACTGGGTGAACCGGCTGCTATCCTGAGCCCGCGTCGACCGGAAGAGGGAACTCCCACCCCATAGGGTGGAATCCCCGTGCGATGGAGCCCGACATGCAAGATCTGCTGGGGCGTCTCACCGCCCTCGACCCGGATGCGAGCGAGACGCTCAAGGTCGTCACCTACTTCGACGCCCTCGTCGCCCGCTCCGTGGGAGTCGAGAGCATGCTGCGAGGTGCGGCGGTGCTGAGCGGCGCGACCGTCGGACAGCGTGACGGCAGACAGATCATGCGCGTGCGGGCCGACGGGGTGCGCATCGATCCCGTCGAGCCGTCTCACTCCTGGCCGGTACGGGAGAGCGGACCGGATGCGGTCGCCTGGATCGAGCGCGAAGGCGATGCGCACACGAACGACGCGATGATCCTGGAACGGCTCAGTCTCGCCCTCGGGATCATCAGGGCGCGCCGATCGGTCGGCCCCGAGAGCGCGGTCGAACTCGCCATCAGCTCCTATGCCGGTGCGGAGGAGAGGGCAGCGGCACTGCCTCGACTCCGCATCGCTGCGGACTCCCTGCGGCTCGTCGCCTCTCCTCCCGACCCCGCTCCGCTGCCGGTGCATCCCTCGGCTGTCGTCGCCACCCGGCACGGCCTGACGCGAGCGACGATCCTCGACGCCGAGATGCAGCCCGTCGATGCCTGGCCGCACCGTGTCGACCTGCGGTTGGGGCTCGGCATCGTCGGCCCGGCGGAGGGTCTTCCCGCGTCGTGGGCGTCGGCGCTCGTGGCCGTGCGACTGACCAGCCCGGAGGAGCCGGTGGTCGATGCCGCCGACCTCGGTGGTCTGCTGCTCGTCGCCGAGGCTGCGGGGCGGGGGCCCCTCCACCCTGATGCGGCGGCACTCGCGGCACTCGATGAGCGCAGTCGGGAGCTTCTCGACGCCGTCAGCGAGGAACGGAGCGTGCGCGCCGCAGCCGCGCGGCTCGGGCGGCACCACTCCAGCGTGCAGGAACGCCTGAGCGTGCTCGTCGATGCGCTCGGGTATGACCCGCGCACGTCCCGCGGCCACGCCAGGTACGTGGTGGCGCGGATGCTCTTGACCCTCGGCTCCTGAACGGCCGTCGAGCGCTTCACTCGAAGCCGGGGTAGTCCTTCAGCTTCTCCTGGAACTCGGCACGATCCGCCTCGCTGAGCACCCCGCTCGCGATCGCCGTCAGCTGCAGCCCTTCCAGCGGCTCGCCGGTGCGCGCGTTCTGCGCCTCCCGTGCCGTGCGGAAGCCGCCGTTCGAATCGTTCGAGAGGTCATTGATCGTGGCGTAGAAGCGGAGAGGGTCGGGGAAGTTCTCGGTGTAGTACTCCCACGTGGTCTGCGTGCGCGGGTCGTCGCTGCCGTACAGCTTCGCGATCATCGCGGGGTCGATGCCCGACACCGCGGGATCATTGAACGAGTACAGGTCCCACAGCCCGTGGTCGACGACCACCTCACTGATCACGGCCATCACGGCGCGCTTTCGGTCGTAGCCCTGGACAGGCTCGTTGGTCGCCCAGGCGGCGGAGGTGAACTCGACCAGCATCGACTCCCCGCCGTAGCCGTTGCGCTCCGGGCGCAGGTCTTCATCGCCCACCTGCGTCCAGGTGAAGCCGAACTCGTCGGTGAGTCGCGCCCGGATGTCGGCGAACAGCGTCTCAGTCTGCGCCCGCACCTCGTCGAGCGACTGCTGAGACAACGCCTTCTGCGGATCGGTGCCCTTGATCCCGGGATAGGCTTCCGCGTGCCTCTGGGCGGCCGTCTTCGTGCCCTCGTAGTTGCCCGAGGCCGAGGTCTGCAGTGCGCTCATGCCGCCGACCGTCGCGACGTTGAACAGGATCGCGATGACCAGGCCGATCGCCCCGAGCTTCCGTCCGCGCACGGAGAAAAGCGCCGCGATGATCACGCCGGCGACCACGAGCTGCAGTGCGAGCATCGTGACCCCGTAGAGGAGGTCGGTGCCGCCGGCGACGAAGGTGCCGAGCAGGATGAGCGCGAAGAGGATGGATGCGGTGAGGGCGATCCAGCCGAGGGCGTTCGCGGGCTGTTTCGACTCCTCCGCAGGCATGGAAACCGCCACGGGCGGGGCGGGCGTCGATCCCCAGGCCTCACGACGCGCCCCGCGATACCCCCCGGGCGGAGGAACGGGGGGAGCGCCCTCGGTGCCCGAGAGGTAGCGAGCGCGCTGCCTCTCGTGGTCGCTCACCACGGCTTCTCCGTCCCCGAGCCACCGGGGTCGTCGCCCTGCTGCTGGTCACGCTCCTGCGTGCCCTGCTCGAGCTTGTCCTGGAGGCCCTTCAGCTTGTCCTCGGAGGGCTGCTCCTTCTCGCCGGTCTGTGGCTGCGGTTGGGGCTGCTGCTCCTCCTGCTGCTTCTGCTTCAGCCGGTCCGCCGTGCCGTCGAGGGAGTCGGACATGTCGCGCTGCGGGTCGGGGGACTGCTGCTGTGCCTCGTCGCTGCGGCATTCCTCCGGGGTGTCGACGGTGATTCCGAGCGCCTCGCCGTAGAGCGCCGCTGCGCCCGTGCCGTCGCCGTCCGCACGGGCCGCATCGCCCATGCGTTCGATGATCAGCGCGAGGTTGATCCGCACCGCGCACACTTCGAGGCCGGTCGCGAGGTCGAGCGCCTCTTCGAGCTGGACACGGGCTTCGGGGAGTTGCTCGGCCGCACCGAGTGCCGTGCCGATGTTGAAGGGCGCCTTGTACGGCTCGAACCAGTTGAGGAAGTCCTGTCCACGCGCGGAGGCCTCAGCGCCGGCGAAGTCGTCGACGACGTAGGCGGTGATGGCCTGGTGCGCGAAGGCGTACATGCTCAGCAGCTTGCCCACGAAGAGAAGCGCGGCGAGTGTGAGCGGAATCGTCCCGATCGCCACCCAGCGGCGGACGCGGCGACGGTGGCGGTTGGACCGGAGAAGGGCGGCGGCGCGGTCGGCCGCCCGGGCGGTGGTGGTCGAGGGTCCGACCTCGGTCGTCGAGGGTGCCGACGGATCTGTCACGCCCAACCCCCTTACCGATCGACGACTGCTCAGCGCGAGGATTCTGGTCCCCGAAGCGGCAGGACGAAGCGCTGAACATCCTATCCGGGGATCCTCAGGATGCGATTCAGCCGACCTCGGGTGCCGAGGCCGGCTGAATCATGAGGAGGGACGATGCCCGTCCCCGAGCGCTACTCGGCCGCGGTGACGCGGAAGGAATCGAAGGACACGATTGCCGCGGCAGTCGAGCTACCGGAGCGGTTGCCGCTCAGGCCCACCCCACCCCCCGGCTGCAGAGGCGTGTTGTCCGTCGCTTTGAGCTGCCAGTCGGTCGGCTCTGTCGTTCCGGTCGCCCAGATCTTCGCCTTGATCGACGCCTGTGCTGTGCCCGTCACCGTGACCTTGAGCGTGTACGAGGTGTTCGCCGCGAAGGCGAGCCCGGACACGGCCTGGGTGGCGAGCACGGTGCCGTCGCGGTGCGCGACGAGCCAGATCGTTCCGTCGGGGCGGAGCCACGCGCGAACGAGGTACTTCCCGGCGGTCGAGTCCCGTGCGATGACGCCGATGTAGGCACCACCCGCGGCGGGAGCCTGGTCGAGGCGGAAGGTCGTCTCCAGAGCCGGGCTCGGAATCGACGGCGTGTTCAGCGTCGCGTGCCGGGTGTCGCCTGCGGCCAGATTCAGCTTCCCGAAACCGTCGGCGACTGTGGTCGTCGTCGTCGTTCCACCTGCGATCTTCCAGGCGCCGCCCACGATGGCATAACCCCAGCCGCGAGTGGAAGGCTGCTCGAACTCATCGCTCGCGAGCGCTGCGGGAGCCGTCACGATGGCTTCCCGGGTGGTGGTTGCCACGCCGCCCAGGTCGTCGGTCACGGTGAGGGTGACGGTGCGCGTGCCTGCCGTCGCGTAGGTGTGGTTCGCCGCCGCGCCCTCGCCGGTCGTGCCGTCGCCCCAGTTCCAGCTGTAGCTCTTGATCGTGCCGTCGGAGTCGGACGATGCCGAGGCGTCGGCTGTGATGGTCAGCGCCGACGCGGAGAGTGCGAACGATGCGGTGGGCGCCACGTTGGCTCCTTGGATGACAACCGGCTTCTTGATGGATCCCACGAGTCCCTGACTGTCGGTGACCGTCAGCTTGACCTCATAGGTTCCGGGCGCCGCATAAGTGTGCGCCGCAGTCTTGCCGGCCGCGGTCGAACCGTCACCGAAGTCCCATCGGTACTCCGCGATCGTCGTAGAGCCAGGGGGTACTGAGGAGCTCGCGTCGAAGGCCGCGTCGAGCCCGGTCGCCGTTGCCGTATAGGCGGCGACGGGGGCTGTGGAGCCGTTTCCGACGCTGTAGTGGGTCTTGATCTGTCCCGCGGTCAGGCCATACGGGTAGACCGCGAACTCATCGACGTTGCCGAGGAGGGGAGTCGTCTTCGGTGCGTTCGCCCAGCCGGTCAGGTTGCCGTTGCCGATCTTCCAGAAGCCGTTGTAGTCCTGCGCCTTGGTCACTCCGGGGAGGTGTCCGTCGAGCTTCCCGTCGATGAAGAGCTTCATTCCGTCGGGGCTCACCGACGCGACGACATGATGCCAGCGGTTGTCGTTGTATGCCGTCGCGGTCGTGAGAACCTTCGTGCCGTCGTTGTAGACCCCGAAGTTCAGGCGGCCGTCGTCTGACATGTAGACGGTTCGGTCGAAGTTCTTCGAGAGCACGGTGGCCGAGCTCTGGAAGTCGAACAACAACCCGCCGCTGGTCGTCGAGGTCTGGAACCACAGCTCGGCCGAGAACGACGAGGGCGCCGCGACCTTCGTGGTCGTGTCGACTCGCCCGGTCACTGTGCCGTCGAGGGCTGTCGCACCGGCTACGCCCTTCGGCACACCTGACGACTGAGGAGTTGCTCCTGAGCGGAGGATCGGACTGTTCGTTCCCGCCACATCCTGTGCGACGGTTCCCAATGGGTAGTACAACTCGGGGCCGTCAGCGAGCACGGCGTTGGAGTACGCCGGAGTGGACTCGGCCACCGTGGCAGTCGTCGTCTTGCTCGAAACCGTGTGGCCGTTGCTGTCCGTGGCCGTGAACGTGTATTGCTGCTGTGAACCTGCCGGCGCTGTCGTGTCTTCGAAGGTCACCGCTGGCAGGTTCCACCAGGTGGAGTCCATCTTCGTGGTGAACAACGGCGTGGTCGAGCCGGCGCGGCGCAGCTCGTATGTGAGCGTGAGGTCGTCACGGTCCCAGTTGGCGGGAATCGTGACCTTCACGCGGCCGGGGACGAGCGAAGTCGCGGTCGGCACCCACTTCTCGCCGGAGAGGCGGGGTCCGTCCTTCGGGCCCTCGGGAGGCGTGGTCGAGAAGCGGACGAGCCCTTCGAACTGTCCGTTGTTGACGGAGCGGAACTCGCCGCCGATGGAGATCATGTTGCCCGTGCCGGTGATCGACAACCCGGCCTGGCCGAGTCCGGTCGTGGTACCGACAGCCCAGTCGGGCGTCCACACGTAGGGAGAGGGCGCGGGCGTTCCGGCCCAGTCCTTGTACTGGGGCGTCGCCGGCTGAGTTCCGAGCGTCCCGCGCGCATCGGCGGTGAAGGCCTCGGAGTAGCGGTGTGTGCGCGGGGACTGCTCCGGGTGCAGGCCCATGGTGCCGCAGGCGTGAGTGTGGCTGGTGGTGTAGATGACCTTGCCGGTGGAGTAGACGCCGTAGTGGTCACCGAGGCAGTCCGCGATCCAGCGGACCTTGCCCGTCCCGGCTTCAGCAGCGAACGTCCCTTCGAGGTTGGCGACATCGGCGTTCGCGTACGCCCAGCCTGTGCCGTAGACCCCGGTGGCATCGGTCGCGAGGCCGAAGATTCCGGACTTTCCCGCGGAAGGGCCCGTGCCCACACCGTTCTTGACCGTGTCGGGAAGCTCCCATGCGGTGTCGACTGCGCCGGTGACCTTGTCGACGGCACCGATGCCGCGCAGCCCCGTGTCGCCGTTGATCTGCGAGAAGCGTCCGCCGATGATCGTGTCGATCCCGGCCGGGTCCATCACGAGGGCGTCGACCTGCTGATCGGTCTGAGGTGCCCAGGGGAGGAGTGCTCCGTTGGCGGTGTTGAACGCGCTGAGGTTCTTCCGCGCGGTGCCGTTGGCCTGCGAGAACAGACCGCCGGCGTAGACGCTCGTGCCCGAAGTCGCCAGCGCGTAGACGCCTGATCCGCCGATGGAGGGGATGAAGCCGGGCACGAGCTCGCCGGTCTTCGCGTCGATGGCTGCGATGTTCCACCGGTCTTTGCCGTTGACCTTGTTGAACGAGCCGCCGATGTAGATGCGGCTGCCGTCGGGGGAGGCGGCGACGGCCTTGATCACCCCGTTGACCGTGGGGGCGAACGGAAGGAGCGCGCCGGTGTTGATGTCGTACGCGAGCACGTTCGACCGTGCTGTGAGCGCGGTGCCGGGCTTCGCCTTCGGCTCGCGGGCGTTGTCGAACTTGCCGACGGCGTACACGGTCGAGCCGATGGTCGTCTGCGCCCAGACGTACCCGTTGTCGATCTGCACCGTCGGAATCGGATCCGACGTGACGACGTTGTCATCACGCTGCAGCAGCGGTGGCAACGTCGGTGGTGCGTCGGCAGCCACGGCGGCTCCACCACCGAACGACACGAGCCCGCTGACGACCAAGGCTCCGACGACCGTCGCGATGACGGTCTTTCGGGCGCGCTTCAGAACACGCTTGTTCCCCATGTTTTGCTTCCCCAGTGATCTGATGCCGACGTGAGAGTCGACATGACATCGCAGCGTGAAACGACCGCGGGAGCTTCCCCAAGCTCATGTGACTCCGCGGTCGGATCGCATCTGCGAACCCCCGTCGCGTCCGAGATAGTCCGCGACGTGTAAAACAATAGCATCCGATATCCGGAGGTTGCTGAGTGTCAGCTTCCAGATGGAAGGGCTGCTCGCTATCGCGCTGCTGCGTCGGACCGAGGAGCACGGAGATGCCGCAGTCGCGCGATCAGCAGGGTCGCCCGACCGAGCTCCACGCCCAGGATGGCCAGGGCGACGAGCGCGGCGATCCAGTACAGCTCGATGACGTTGCCGACCTCGCCCGAATCGGCGTAGTCGGTGGTGGTGGACGGGGCAGCGGGAAGCACGGGCGCGGTGTCCGCCGTCCGATGCGAGTACTCCACACCGAGGTCGTCGGCGATCGTCTCGAGGGTCGACTCGTCGATCACCGAGAGCGCATCGGCGCCCTGGTACTGGATGTAGTCGCCTCCCTGATCCGAGACGCCGCCCGTGGTGATGCGCATCGGCCCGCCCTCGGCTGTGCCGTAGCCGAACACGGCTCCCGAATCGGTGTACTTCTCGCTTGCGCTGAACGACTCCGGCGGCGTGTCGACCGTCTGCTCTCCGTCGCCGAAGTAGAACACCATGCGCGAGCGGTCGGGAGACGACTCGGCCGCCGACGCGAGCGTCTCGGAAAGCAGCGGAGCGGCGATGCCGATCGAGCTTCCGCGTGACTGGCTGGTGACCTCGGGGCGCAGCACCTGCAGCGAACCCAAGAGCGCGGTGGTGTCCGTGGTCAGGGGAACCCGCAGCTGGGCGGCGGCATCCGAGGTGATGAGCGCGAAGCGTGCCCCCGGGTACTCCTCAACGAGCGCGCGCACGTCCTCGCGGATGCCGTCGAGCCGCGGTTCCCCGTCGCCCCAGTCCTCGGCCACGATGCTCGCCGTGGTGTCGACCACCAACACGATGTCGGTGTCGGTCGCGAGGGTCTGCGTGGCTCCGCCGGGAATGCCGGGACGAAGCAGGAGCGCGACGCAGGCGAGCACCAGTAGCAGCCGCATGGCCCACAGCGCACGATGCCCGGCGAGTGCGCGCCCGTCCGTGATCGGCACGCCGCCCGATTTCGGCGCACGGACAAGCACCCAGACGGCGACGGCGAGGACCGGTGCGCACAGCAGCGCGATCAGCAGTGGGTTGAGCACGGGTTGGAAGATCACAGTCGCACCCTCCACAGCACCACGACGAACCCGAGCACGCTGAGGCAGAGCACCACGATCCACAGGTTCGGGGTGTCGGTCCAGACCACCTGCGCCTCTCCGCGCAGCTCGGTCGCCTCCTGCTCCTGCACCTGGTCCACGATGTCGGAGACGGTGGTCGTGTCGCGCAGCCCGAACGCGGCGCCCCCCGTCGCCTCTGCTGCCGCGCTGAGCTCGGCGCTCACATCGGCGTCCTTGCCCTGGACGGGGTTCAGTGCGAAGACGCGCACGTCCTTCGACGCGGCGTAGGCGGCGGCTTCCTCCAGCGTCACGATCGAGGCGCCGTTGACCTCGTTGTCGGTGGCGAAGATCACCGAGCGCGAACGCTCATCGTCCGGGTGGTCGAAGCCCATCGCGCACGCCGCGAGGCCGTCGCCGATCAGGGAGGCGCCGTTGCCGTTGAGCGTGCCGATCCAGTGCTCCGGAACCTGGTCGACGAAGTCGAAGCTCTCGGTCATGCTGGCCAGGTGCTCGCGGACGAAGTCGTAGTCGTCGGTGAGGGGGAAGATCTGCACGGGCGAGCTGTTGAAGATCGTCAGGCCGATGCGCTCCCCCTCGAAGCTGTCCAACAGCTCGTCGAAGACGTTCAGCACCTCGACGTCGACCTCGGTCATGGAGCCGGAGACGTCGAGGCACAGCATGATGTCGCGGCTCGTGTTGACGGGCTGCACGGTCTGCGCCGACATCGGCCGCGCGGCAACCACCCCCGACACGATCGCGGCTGCCGCGCCGAGCGCGAGGACGCCGGACAACGCGAGTGCCCTTCGCGTCAGGGCACGGCGGAACGAGGGCAGTGTGCGCAGGCGTTCGGCGCGGGCGACGCGGGCGGTGTCTCCGGCCCCGGCACGCCCCTCCCGTCGGAGTCCGAGGACGAGCCCGATCGCGAGCGCCACCAGCACGACGGCG